>JAJXTK010000001.1 GCA_021783935.1 Myxococcales bacterium
GTCCTTCTCGGCGGTGCCGAGCGCGTGGAAGTAGACCTGCTGATAGAAGTCGAGATCGGCCTCGGGGCGCTCGCCTGCGCGCGGGTAGCGCGTGTACCAGAATCCCTTGCCGTCCTTGCGCCACACGAGGCTGCCGCCCGCGGTGCCGCCGTTGGCGTGCGTGATCACGTCGGCGCTCCGCTCGGCGCCCGTCGCGACCTCGTAGACGTGGACGTCGCCGCTCTCGCTGCCACCGCGCGAGAGCGACACCGCGACGAGCTTGCCGTCGTCGCTCGGCGAAAACCAGTCGATCGCCGTCGCGCCGCTCGCATCGAGCACGTTGGGATCGACGACGGCGCGCTCGCTGGTCGCGTCGTCGGCGCTCGCGAGGGTCACGAGGTACGGCTGCTGCTTCGGCGGCTTGTCGCGCAGCGAGAAGAGCGCGCCGCGCCGCTCTTGCATCGAGAAGTGCACGCCGCTCGCCGAGGTGAGCAACGCCCGCACGCGCTCGCGGATCGCGGGGCGATCGGGCAGCGCGTCGAGCACCTTGCGCGTGTAGGCGTTCTCGGCGTCGCTCCACGCCTTCACGCCGGGATCGGCGCCGTCTTCGAGCCAGCGGTAGTCGTCGACCACCGTGACGCCGTGGTAGGTCGTCGCGATCGGCCGCTTCGGCGTCTGGGGAGGCCGCGGGGCCGTCTCGACCGACGAGGAGGCGATCGGCGCGACGGAGGCCGACGCGGGCGCCTGCACGCCCGAGGGCGAGGGGGCGATCGTGGCGGGCGGCGCACCGCATGCGGCCAGGAGGAGCGTGATCGAGACGAGCGGTCGAGGCGTTCGGTAGGGGGCGTGCACGGCGGGGATGGTAGTGCGCCGGCGCACGTAATCGAAGTCGGATGCCAGGCGACATCCACGCACGAAAGTCGGTTCCGCCGAGGACGAAGGTCTTGTCTCGAACCCGAGATGGTTGTTCAGATCGGACAAGGGGAGGCAGCCAAGACCTCTTGGTGCTAGGCGCATGAACGACTCAGAAGTCCTTCGAACCATCGAGCGCATCGAGCGCGACCTCGCGCGCCTGCAGGCCGAGGCCGCGGCGCTGCGGGCGCACGTGACGAGCCGGCCGCCGCCGGCGATGAGCGTACGCAGCGGCGCGAGCAAGGTCACACGCCGCGAAACACTCGCCTTTGCCGGCCTCGAGCCCGACGTGGCACTCGCGGCGCCCGCGATCGTGCCCTCCTCGGTGCCAGCCATACCGAAGGCCCCGTCGACGCCGAGGGTCCAACGCGGCGAGCTGCCCACCGACACGGTCCCGCCGCTGGCGCGGGCCGCGGTCTCGCCGCGCAGCACGCGCTCGCGCGACACGATGCCGGCGCCGCCCGGAGGGGTCGGGGGTGCGGCGTCCGGCGCGCGACGACGACGAGGGGGGTCGCTACGGCTTCGTCGTCGAGGCACGCGCCAAAGGCGGCAAGCCGCGCTGAGCGCCGCTGCACGCCGGCGCCGACTCCGCCGCCTTGCGACGCCGCCCAGCCCGGACGCGAGCGCGGGCGTGACGGTCTGCGGCGGGCGCAGCCCGACATTTGCGTCCCGAACGGGGAGCCGTCGCGTTGGGTTGCGCAACTGATTCTGCAAATGCAGAATACTGCGCATGGACCTCTCCGGCTCGTTCTCCCGCGCCTCCGACCTGAGCGGCGACGAGGGCGGTCTCCGCGGCACGGACGTGGAGCTCCCCGCGCCAGTGGCCCCGCGCGATCCCTTCGCCGGGCAGCGCGAGTGGTCGCTCGGCGAACGCGAGGAGCGCATCGTCGTCGCGCTGGCGGAGGCGGTGGCGCCGGCGGGGCACGGCCTGCCCGGCGGGGGCACGGCCACGCTCGAGCGGCTGCGGAAGTTCATGCGGGGCAACAGCGTCGACTTCCAGGTCGCCTACCGCGCACTGCTCTGGATGGTCGAGCTCTCGACCGTGCCCACGAAGGGGCGCCCCTTCACGCGGCTGCCGCGCGAGGAGCGCGAGCGGTTTCTCGACGCGTGGACCGACGCCGAGTCACAGGCCTCGCGGCAGGCGCTGCGGGCGGCGCTCACGCCGCTCAAGTACGCGCACTTCGACGACGCGACGATGTTCGAGCAGGTCGGCTGCCGCTACCAGACCGAGAGGCTCGAGCACGAGGAGCGGCCGCGCTGGCTCTCGCAGGTCACCGACGGCCGGGAGCTCGGCGACGCGAGCGCTCCCGAGCACGAGCTCGAGGCCGAGGTCGTGGTGATCGGCACGGGCGCCGGCGGGGCCGCGGCGGCCTACGAGCTCGCGCGACGCGGGCACGCGGTGCTGATGCTCGAGGAGGGGGACTACCACCGTCGCGGCGCGTTCAACGGTCGCGCGCCCGACATGACCAAGCTGCTCTATCGAGAGCGCGGCGTGACGATCGCGTGGGGCAACGTCGGCATCCCCGTGTGGACCGGCCGCATGGTCGGCGGCACCACCGCGATCAACAGCGGCACCTGCTACCGCACGCCCGGGCACGTGCTCGCAGACTGGCAGTCTAGCTTCGGACTCACCGATCTCGGGGAGTCGTCGCTCGCCCCCTACTACGAGCGCGTCGAGGCGATGCTCCAGGTGACGGCCGCCGAGCGCGAGCTCCTCGGCGGGGTCGGGCGCGTCGTCGAGCGCGGCGCGCGGCGGCTAGGCCTGCTCCACCACGGGCCGCTCCGTCGCAACGCGCCCGACTGCGACGGGCAGGGGATCTGCGCCTTCGGCTGCCCGACGGGCGCGAAGCGATCGACCGACGTGAGCTACGTCCCCGCGGCGCTCGAGCGGGGCGCGCAGCTGTTGACCGCCGCAAAGGTCGACAAGGTCGTGATCGAGGCGGGCGTCGCCCGCGGCGTCGTCGGCACGCTGCGCAACGGGCGGCGCTTCTCGGTGAAGGCGACCGCGGTCGTGGTCGCCGGCGGGACGTTCATGACGCCGCTGTTGCTGCGCGCCTCGGGGCTGCGCTCGAAGTGGCTCGGCAAGAACCTCTCGATCCACCCGGCGACCAAGGTCATCGCGCTCTTCGACGAGCCCATCGACATGTCGCGCGGCATCCCCCAGGGCTACGCGATCGAGGACCTCGCCGCCGACGGGATCATGCTCGAAGGGGGCTCCACGCCGCTCGACGTGACGGCGGTCGCCGTGCCGTGGGTCGGCACGCGCTTCATGGAGGTGATGGCGAAGTACAAGCAGCTCGCGACGTTCGGGATGATGATCAAGGACACCGCGCGCGGCTCCGTTCGACGTGGCCCCGGCGGCAAGCCGCTCATCGCCTACGACACCAACCGTGAAGACGTCGCGCGCATGCAGCGCGGCGTGGTGAAGCTCGTCGAGCTGTTCCAGGCCGCGGACGCACGACGCGTCTTCCCGTTCGTCGCGGGAGCGCACGAGATCACCTCGCGCGCAAAGCTCGAGGCCTTGCGGGCGCGCAGGCTCCGCCCCGGCGACGTCGAGACGACGGCGTTCCACCCGCTCGGCACCTGCCGCCTCGGCGCCGATCCGCGCGAGAGCGTGATCGGCCCGGACCACGAGGCGCACGAGGTGCAGAACCTCTACGTGATGGACGGCAGCGCGATCCCGTCGTCGCTCGGCGTCAACCCGCAGCTGACGATCATGGCGCTGGCGCTGCGCGCCTCCGAGCGGCTCTCCGAGCGGCTCGGCGGAGGGTGATCACGCGCGCGCGTACAGCTCGCCGACGACCCTTCGCCAGGCGAGCGGCAACGTGTCTGGATCGCCCGAGCCGTTGCCGATGCGCTCGAGGAAGGCCTGGTGCGCGTTCGCTCGACCGGTGCGCGCCGCGCGCGCCGCGACCAGCACGATCGCCGCCTGCTCGATGATCTCACGCGGACAGTCGAGGTGCGCCGCGCACGCCGCCTCGCGGATCTCGTCGACGGTCACCTCGTGCGCCGCGCGCCACGCAGCCTGCCCTGCCGTCAGCGGCGGCTCCTCGCCGGGCGCGCCGACCCACACGGTCGCGCGCCCCTCCTCTCGGAGCACGCGACCCCGGAGGCGCAGCGCGCGCGAGCAGCGCACCGAGCAGACGCCGAGCGCCGGCGCGGCGGGGCGCACGGCGACGAGGGCTGGCTCGAGGCGCGAGCGCGCGCCGACCACGCGTGGCAGGCGCGCGTGCTCGTCGGCCTCGAGCACCGCGGCGCCGCGGAGCAGCTCGACCCCGGCCTCTTCGGCGAGCAGGACCGGCAACAGCCACGGCCGCGCGAGCTGCTCGGCCTTCAGCTCTCGCAGCTCGCGCCGCTCGCACGCCCGCGCCTGCTCGACGTCGGCGAACAGCCACGCGAGCAGCTGTGCACGCGCGAGCTGCTCCTGCGCGGGGAGCGCGGCGGCGAGCAGGCTTCGATCGCCCCCGAGGGTGCGGCCCGCGGCGGGGCCGAGGTGCGCCTCGGCGAACGCGACGTAGACGGGATCGTAGATGGACGCGGCGAGCCCCGCCGTCCCCTCGACGTGCGCGAGGACGTGGAAGACCAGGTCGAGCCACGAGGCCATCGGCGGCAAGCGTAGCGCGCGCGCTATGATCGATTGGCGGAAAGCGCGGCAATTCGACGCGCGATAGGGTTGCAGGATATGCGCATCGTCGTCCTCTTCGATCTAGACGGCACGGTCCTCACATTCGACGGGGCGTCGCCAGGGCCGGGACGCGTGGCCATGCGACGCGCAGTGCGCGATTGGGTCGACCTCGAGGACGCGACGTCGGGCGTGCGCTTCGCGGGCCGCACCGATCGCGCCATCGTGCGCGCCATGCTGACCGGCGCGGGGTATCGAGGCGATCTCGACCTCGCCGTCGAAGAGGGCATCGCGCGCTACCTCGTCCTGCTGGCGGACGAAGTGCGTCGCCGCCCCTACCTCCCCGTCGGCGACGTCACCGGGGCCGTCACGCGCCTTCGCGCGCGCGGCGCGTGCGTCGGCCTCGGCACCGGCAACGTGCGCGAGGGGGCCGCCATCAAGCTCGCCTCCGCGGGGCTGCTCGCGAGCTTCGATCTCGAGCGCGGCGGCTACGGCAGCGACGCCGAGGATCGCAGCGAGCTGCTGCGCGTGGCGGCCGCGCGCTGCGCGCAGGCGAGCTTCGCGGGGGCCGAGGTCGTGGTGGTCGGCGACACGCGCCTCGACGTCGAGGCCGCGCGCGCCATCGGCGCGAAGGTGGTCGGCGTCGCGGCGACGGTCAGCGCGCGCGAAGAGCTCGAGGAGGCGCGGGCCGACGCGATCGTCGAGGCGTGCGGCGAGGCGCTCGTCGCTGCGATCGAGGCGGTCACATCCCGGCGATCATGAGCCCGCCGTCGACGACGAGCGTGTGCCCTGTGACGAACGACGCGGCGTCGCTCGCGAGGAAGAGCGCGGCGCCGGCGATCTCGTGCGGCTGCGCGTACCGGCGCATCGGCGTGCGCTCGACGACGCGCTGGACGATGTCGGGGTTGTGCACGATGGCCGCCGCGAACTTCGTGTCGACGAGGCCCGGCGCGACGGCGTTCACGCGGACGCCCGAGGGGGCGAGCTCGACGGCGAGCGTCTGGGTCATCGAGACGACGGCGGCCTTGGTCATGCCGTAGACCCCCTGCAGCGGCGCGCCCGAGAGCGCGACGATGCTCGCGACGTTGACGATCGACCCCTTGGCGCCCCGATCGATCAGGTGATTGGCGACCGCGCGCGCGAGCTCGAAATACCCGCGCAGGTTGACGTCGAAGGTCTTGTCCCACTGCGCGCGCTCGACGGTGAGCAGCGGCCCGAAGTGCGGGTTGGTGGCGGCGTTGTTCACCAGCACGTCGATGCGGCCGTACTTGGCGATGGTGGCCTCGACGAGCTTCGGGATCTGCTCGAGCTCCCCCGCGTGGAACGCTACGCCGTGCGCGTCGCCGCCCGCCTCGCGGATCGCGGCCGCCGCGCGGTCGCACCCCTCCTGCTTGCGCGAGGCGACGACGACCTTCGCGCCGGCGGCCGCGTAGGCGCGCGCGATGGCCTCGCCGATCCCACGCGTGCCGCCGGTGACGAGCGCGACCTTGTTCTCGAGGTGGACGAGGGGCTTTTGCATCGGGGCGAAGGCTACCAGAAGCGCGGCGGCGCCCGCCGGCGCGACCGCTACTGCCCGCCCTCGTCCCTCGCCCGTCGGATGTCGATCCCGAGGCGCGCGGCCTCGCGATAGAGCGCCTGCCGCGACAGGTGCAGCGCCCGCGCCGCGGCGGCGACGGAGCCCTTGTGCTGCACGAGGGCCGCGCGGATCTTCTCGGCGTCGGACGCGACCCCCTCGGCCTTGGCCTCGGAGGCCTGACGCCCACCGCGCCGGCTCAGCGGCCGCACGAGGTGCTCCGGCCCGAGGCGCGGGACCTCGGCGTGCGCGTCCGCGATGCGATCGACGAGCTCGACCAGCTCCTCGAGCTCGCCCGGCCACGCGGCGCGCGCGAAGGCCTCGTAGAGCTCGATCGACAGGCGGTTGCCGCCGACGCCGCGCTTCTCGAAGCGCGTGCGCACGAGCGTGGGGATCTCCTCGCGGCGCGTCTCGATCGAGGGGACATCGACCCGATGCCCCCCCTCGCGCACGAGCGCCCCGAGCGTGGCCGCGTCGTCGTGGGCGTCGTCGAGGACGAAGAAGATCGCGGCCTTGCCGCGCCGCGCGAGCGAGGCCCGCACGACGCCGTCGCGCCGCGCGGCGTCGAGCGCCCCGAGGCCCCGAAGGACAGCACCCCCCTTGGCGAAGGCCGCGCCGAGCGCGCGCTCGAGAGCGTCGTCGCCGCCCAGGGCTTCGACGTCGAGGTCGAAGCCACCTGCGTCGGACGGCTCGGCCATCGCCGTGAGCCCCCACGCGGCGGCCATGCGTCGGATGGCGCTGCGGCGGCCGCACCCCGGCCTGCCGACGATGGCGACGACGCGCTTGCCTTCGCGCCCCGCGGCGGCCGCGGCGTCGAGCGTGCCGAGCCAACCGCGCTTGCTGCGCGGGCCACGGACGATTCCGCCGTCGTCGACGACGGCCCCTTCGTAGGTGCCGATGTCCTTGTCGACGACGAGGGCGATGGCGCCGCCGATGCGAAGCAGATCGCCGTCGCTCAGGACGGTGCGCGAGGCGCGCATGCCGCTGACGTAGATTCCCGACGGGGTGCCATTATCGGTGATGTAGATCTCGAGCGGCCCGCCCGGCAGGCGCGGGACGAGCTCCACGCGCGCGTGCAGCGGCGCCACGCCCGGCGCGTCGAGCAGCAGGTCGGCCTCTTCGCTACGGCCGAGGGTCCCCCCGTGACCGAGCGCCATCGCACGAATGCGCCCCGGGTGCGGGGCGAGCAGGAACGCGAAGCCCGGGCCGCGATCGTTGGCGAGGTTCCGATCGCGCGCGCCCGTCGCGCCGGCCGTCGGAGCCCGCAGGGCGCTCGGCACCGGTTTCCCTGTGGGTCGCTTGATGGCTGCGTTGGTCATCGGCTCCGTCCGCCCGCGAATATGTCGCGAACGTATCACGTCCAACTGGGGCGGTGCGCGACGCGAAAGTGCCGAGACGGGACCCCGAAAAATGATCGTTGACGAGACGGGAGCGGCAAGGGTACAAAGTCGCTCCCTTCGCCGCGGAACCCTGGCCGTGGGGAGGGCAGTCTGCGGGAGTAACTCAGTGGTAGAGTGCCACCTTGCCAAGGTGGACGTCGCGGGTTCAAGTCCCGTCTCCCGCTCAAAAGCAGACGCGAACAAGAAGCCGGTTGGAGCGACGCGCTCCGCCGGCCTTCGCGCGTGACTCACGCTGCGCCGGGCCCAATGGCGCGCGCCAAGGGCGACCGTGGGGGGGGGGTGCCGGGCTCGCATTTCCGGCCAGCTCCGGTCGAAGTCTGCGACAGGCTCGAGCTGCCCGAGTCGGCTCCGCGTGGTGCGGCGCTCGAGGCTCTTGCGGGCTTCTTGGACCGCGCCGGTCGTTGGAAGGCTCGCGCTAGCAGGCCGTTGAGAAACGGCCTGCGGAAACTGTGACCGTCAGCAGGCTGTGGTCGATCGCGCGTGGAGATCGCGGCATGACCCGGGAGAGGATCGGCCGGTCTCGGAGAAACTCCACAGCCTGCCAGGCGGCCTGACCATCGCCGTCTACGAGGGCCAACGCACAAAAGCGCGAACGCGCGCGCGCGGAGGCCATCACGCCTCCCCGCACGCGCGTGCGCGTGGAATCCGACGTTCAGTAGCGCTCGCGACGACCGCCACCCGAGCGGCCACCACCCGAGCGACCGCCGCCACCACCACCGCCGCCGAAGCCGCCGCCACCACCACCGCCGCCGAAGCCGCCGCCGCCGCCGCGAGGCGCGCGCTCCTCGGCCTCGTTGACGCGAAGCGGGCGGCCGTCGAGCAGCGCGCCGTTCATCTCCGAGATGGCCGCGCGGGCCTGCTCGGCGGTCGCGAGCGTGACGAAGCCGAAGCCGCGCGACTGACCCGAATCGCGATCGGTGACGACGTGGACGTCGGTCACCTCGCGCCCGTTGGTCGCGAAGGCGGCGAGGAGCGAGTCCTTGGTGGTGTTGAACGAGAGGTTACCGACGTAGAGGCGAGTGCTCATGATGTTCTCTTCTTCGCGGCTCGAGGGCGGACGTAACTCGTTCGCGGGTGACCGGCCGTCCAAGTGAGCCGCTACTTGGACAGGGCGCCGAGGCGAGATCGCCGCGGCCCCACTCGCGTCGTCGAGAAACCGAACCCAGTCCGCGATCCCAGAGAAAAGAGAGCGCGCCAGATGCCGAGTACCAGACTTCGTTCGTGAGCGATCGTACGCTAGCGCATCGAGCGCCAGGCGCCACCGAGATCGTCTCGGCGGCGTACGAATTCTCCGACGCGAGCGCGGCTACTGGTCGTCCGCGGGGGGCTGGGGCCCCGGGACGATGTCGGCGATGTCGGGGTCGACGCCCTCCTCGCCGCTGGGCCGGGTGGCCTTCTCCGTCTTGCGACGGACGCGGTCGTCGGCCTTCTCCTTGGCGCGCTCCTGACGCGCCTTCTCTTTTTCGCGCTTTCGAAAGGTCGTGCTTCCGGCCATCGTCTCCTCGCTCGGGCTCAGGACCAGCTTCGCGCGCGCCGCGGGTGCGCGGGGCCCTGCGGACGCGCGACCTCTCGCGGCACGTGCAGGCGCGGCTGGGCGCGCGCGGGGCCCTCGGTCACAAGATCGCGCGGCGATTCCGCCACCGCGATGCGCATACGGATGAGGCGCTCGATGCTGGCGAGCCGCGCGCGCTCCTCGCCGCTGCAGAACGAAATCGCCTCGCCATCCGCGCCGGCGCGCGCCGTACGGCCGACCCGATGGACGTACCCCTCGGGGTCCATCGGCAGCTCGTAGTTGATGACGTGCGAGACGCCCGTGACGTCGATGCCGCGCGCTGCGAGGTCGGTCGCGACGAGCACGCGGAGCGACCCGTCGCGGAAGCGCGCCAGGGCCCGCTCGCGAGCGTTCTGCGACTTGTTGCCGTGGATCGCGGCGGCCTCGACCGACGCGGAGGCGAGCTGCTTGACGACGCGATCCGCGCCGTGCTTGGTGCGCGTGAAGACGACCGCCCGCGTGACGTGGGGCCGATCGAGCACGCGGCACAGCAGCGCGCGCTTGTGCTCCTGCTCGACGAAGTACACCGACTGCTCGACGCGATCGACCGTGGTGCCGACCTTGGCGACCTCGACGCGGGTCGGCCGCACGAGCATGCGATCGGCGATCGCCTGGATGTCCGCCGGCATCGTCGCCGAGAAGAAGAGGGTCTGTCGCTCGCGCGGGAGCGCGGCAGCGACGCGGCGAATCGCAGGCAGAAACCCCTCGTCGAGCATGCGGTCGGCCTCGTCGAGCACGAGGACCGAGAGCGCGCCGAAGGAGACCTCGCGCTGCGCCATGAGATCGACGAGGCGCCCTGGCGTCGCGACGAGCACGTCGACGCCCGCCCGCAGCGCGGCGATCTGCGGCTGGATTCCGACGCCTCCGTAGACGACGGCCGTGCGCAGGCCGAGGTGGTTTCCGTAGGCGTCGAACGCGCGCCGGATCTGCGTCGCGAGCTCGCGGGTCGGCGAGAGCACCAGGCAGCGGGGCGCGCCCGCGCGCGCCTGCGTCCGCGTCGCACCGAGGCGCTGCAGGATCGGCAAGGCGAAGGCTGCCGTCTTGCCCGTGCCGGTCTGCGCGATGCCGAGCACGTCGCCGCCGCGGAGGGCGACGGGGATCGCGCGTACTTGGATCGGGGTCGGATGCTCGTGACCGAGCGCCGCGACCGCGCGCAGCAGCCGAGGCTCGAGGCCGAGCTCGGCGAAGCTCGTGGCGTCGGGCGCGAAGGGAAGTGAAGGGAGGCTCGGGGTCGTGGAGGCGTTGGATTCGTTGTGGCTCAAAGAGACTCTCGCGCGGCGGGGGAGGCGCGTGCTGCGCATCGGCGGAGCGGTCGACGAAGGGCCGCACCCTCGCGGAACCGTGCAGCGAAGAGCCGCTGCGAGCTCGTCACCCGATGACCTTCCGCCGACGCGACGCGAGAACCTCGTCGAAGAGCGAGCAGTACAGCCGAACCGAGAAACGCGACCGGGGAGCCTGACGCCTCCCAAGCCGGGGCGGAGCCTCGCACGCGCCGCGTCGCAGTGCAAACCGGCCCCCGCGCGGAGTCGAGCAATCGAGCCCCGAACGCTCGTCGCGGGCGCAGCCATGGACGGCGCCGCGACGGCGGGCCGGGGACGACGGTCACACCGCCCCTCGGGCGCCCCACCCGCTGGTGCCCGGCGCCGACGGTCAACGCAGCGACCGCGCAGTGCGAGCGCGGCGGTTTGAAGGCAGAGGCGAAGCCGCCGCCCCCGACGTGGGCGTGAGCGCGGAGCGCCGTCGCGATCGGCCGCCGACCAAGGCACGGACTTCCCTCGCGAAGGACTAGAGAAGCCTGAAGGTGTCCCCTTTGGCGCCGCAGATGGGGCACTTCGCGGGCGGATCGCCGGCCTCGATGTAGCCGCAGTACGGGCAGAGGTGGAAGCGCGTCTCGGTGAGATCCTTGCCAGCCTGCGCCGCCTCGAGCGCCTTGGCGTACAGCTCGGCGTGCACCTTCTCGGCCTTGAGCGCCAAGCCGAACATCCGCTTGGCCTTGTGCCCCTCGGCCTCCGCCTGCGCGAGCATCGGCGGGTACATCTTCTCGTGCTCGTACGTCTCCCCCTCCACCGCGGCCTTGAGGTTGGCGACCGTCTTGCCGACCCCGTCCATCGCCTGCAGGTGCCCGAGGGCGTGGATCGTCTCGGCCTCCGCCGCCGTGCGGAAGAGCCTCGCGATGTTGTGCAGACCTTCCTTCTCGGCCTGCATCGCGAACGCGAGGTACTTGCGGTTCGCCTGGCTCTCGCCCGCGAAGGCCTCTTTGAGATTGTCGTGTGTCGTCGCCATCGTCGCTCTCCGTCGCTCGGGGTCCACTGCGTGGCGCTGGGATGCGCCCGCGCGCGCCGGGCATCAACGCGCACGCGCGCTCGGCCCCGCCGTCCAGCGGGCTGGCGGTTCACCGCCGCCCGAGCGAACCCTTGCCGAGCCTCGTTTGCAGCTTCGCGGTGAGCTCCTCGAAGGCCTTGGCGCGCATCTCCGAGTAGATCGCCCTTTCGGCCTCGCCGGGCGCCACCAGGCGCTTGCCGAGCTCGCCCAGGAGCGCCTGCGGAACCGCGTCGCCGACCGTCGCCTTCACCGTCAGCGGATCGCCGTCGCCCGGCACGACGAAGGTCGCCTCGAAGTGGAAGTCGACGCCGACGTAGACGCCGCGCGGACGCCGGCTCGCGTAGCCGGTGCCGTTCCACTCGGCTCGGTGGACGACGAAGAGCGTCGGGACGCTCGGCGTGGGCAGCGGGTCCCCTGCCGCGACGGGCGCGCCGGTCGAGGCCGAGAGGATCTCCTTCGGGAAGGAGGCGGCCAGCTCGTCGACGATCGACCTCGCGAGCGCCGCCTCGTCGGGCGCGGCCTTCGCCGGCTCGAGGTAGCGCGTCGGATACGACGTCTCGCCGTTGAAGAGCGGCAGCTTGCTCACGTACTTGTCGGCGCGCGCGAGCGACTTGGAGGGGTCATTGCGAAAGCGGATCTCGACGCGCGGATCGGCGTGCGCCTCGGCGTGGGCGAGCAGCCGCGCGAAGAACGGGATCACCGCCGCGTCCTTCGCGCTGGCGGCCCTCTCGAACGCGGCGAGCGCGGCCTGGTAGACGCGATGCCGCGCGGCGGCGAGCTCCCGGCTCAAGCCGTGCCCGGGACGGCGCTGATCGAAGGCGCGCAGCGCCGCGAGCGTGCCCGCCTTCTTCGCCTCCTCGAGCTCCGCGAGGAGCGCCCGGCGAAGCGCGGCGTCGACGTCGCTCTGGATGGCCGACGACGGGTGCGCCGCCTCGTACGCGAGCAGCGCGTCGACGGTCCCCGCCTCCTCGGCGACCCTCAGCTCCGCCCGCGGCAACAGCTCCCTCTGCACCTCGTCCCGGTGGCGCGCGCCGCGCGCGAGGTAGGCCCGATAGCCCGTGACGTCGTCGCGCCCCTTCGCGATCGTGAAGGCCCGTTCGTCGCTCGCGGCGTTGCGCGCGAAGAACGACGCCGGTCCGAGCGACAGCGCCGCCACGCCGGCGACCGCATACGCGATCCACGTCGCCCGAACCCTCCCGCGCGCGCGCGGCTCGGTGGACGCGAAGGGGCTCACGATGCGGGGCTCGGCGAGCGAATCGCGCGCGGGGTCGGCCTCGCGAGGCCAGCTGCGCCGCGCCTCCTCGATCGCGTCGCGCGCCGCCGACGCTGCGGGCTCTTCGCTCGGGAACGCGTACACCGCGTCCTCGTAGACCAGCCGCACCGCGCCGCCCGACGCCTCGACCCTCGCGAGCTCGGCGACCTCTCGGACACGCAGCACGTGGATGCGCGCGTCGACGAGCGCGTCGGGGAACGCGTAGATCCCGGCCCTCCACGGCAGCCGCGCGATCTCCCAGGCCCGCCCGAGCGCGTGCGCCGCGCCGCCGACGACCAGCGCGACGAGCACGATCCAGAGCGCGACCAGCCCCGCGCCGTAGACGACCGCGCCGCTCGACGCCTCGCCGAACCCATGGCGCCAGGCGATCGCGAGGGCGAGGGCCGCGACCGCGGCGACGCCCCACCCGATGCGGTGCGAGGTCGGACCACCGCGCCGGACGAGCACCGGCGCCGGCGGCTGCGTGCCCGTGGTCGCGTCGACGAAGTGATCCTGGGCGGCGCGCGAGAGCTGGAAGAAGTCCGCCGTGCGCATGCGGCGCAGGGTACGTGCCGCGCGAGCTCGCGACCAGACGTCGCAGGCGATTCGCGCCGCGGAGCCGCGTTGCGCCTCGGCAAGGTCGCGGCGCAGCGGCGCCGATCGGGCCGCGCCGCCTCGCCGCGCGGGCGCCTTCGGCCGAGCGCGGCCGGTGAACGACCTTGGTCACTGCACGCCGTGAACCATCGGCACGAAGACCACGTCCGCGAGGAAGTCCTCCTCGACGCCGAGCGGGGTGCGACGCAGGCGCACGAGCCGCTGGTAGTAGTACGCGCCGATCGGCGCGACCAAGATGCCGCCGGGCGCGAGCTGCTCGACGAGCGCCGCCGGCACCCGCTGCGGAGCGGCCGTGACGATCACCCGATCGAACGGCGCGCGTTGCGGCCACCCCTGGTAGCCGTCGCCGACGCGCACCTCCACGTTCGCGTAGCCGAGCCCCGCGAGCCGCCGCGCCGCGGCCGTCCCGAGCTCGGGCACGACCTCCACCGTGAAGACCTGCGAAACGAGGCGCGAGAGGATCGCCGCCTGGTAGCCCGACCCGGTGCCGATCTCGAGCACGCGATCGGTCGGCCGCAGCTCGAGGGCCTCGGTCATCAGCGCGATCACCGTCGGCTGCGAGATCGTCTGCCCCGCGCCGATCGGCAAGGGGTGGTCGTGGTAGGCGTCGTCGACCAGGGCGCGCGGGACGAAGAGGTGGCGCGGCACCTCGCGGAAGGCCGCGACGATCGCCGGCGTGCGCAGCTCGCCGCGCGCGACGAGGTCGTCGACCAGCGCCTCGTGTCTCTGCTCTTCACCGCCCCGATCCAAGCCCGGCGTCTCCATGCGAGCCCCTGCGACGGCGCCGCGGCGCCCTCAGAAGTGGCCACCGAAGCCGAGGCTGCCGACCACGGCGTCGGTCTTGAACGCGAGCGTCTCGAAGCGGACGAGCGGCAGCACGCTCAGATCGCGATAGTGGATCAAGAGGCCGCCCGCGATGGAGGCCGACCCTTCGACGTTCGCGCTGGAGCCCGCGCACCCGGAGGTGTCGCCCAAGCCGCACGAGCCGCCGCCGGTCGGGCGCGTGACGTACGCCACGCCGAGGCCGCCCGACACGAAGGCGAACACCCGCCCCGCGACGCGGACGCGCCCCGCGAGGGTCGGCTCCGCGAGCACCGCTCCCCTCGCGCGGCTGGAGCTCATCGGATCGCTGCCGACCGACGCGTGCACGCCGATCCCGAGCGCGGGGAGCGCCCAGTACAGCGCGTCGACGTTCATGCGCGCCGAGGTCCCCTTGGCGTCGCTCGATCCCAGCGCGGCCCCGGCGACCACGTCGCCGCGCTCTAGATCGGGGGCGCCTCGCGCGCCCGCCTCGCCTCGGGGGCCGACGTCCTCGCCCCGCACGACGCGCGGCGCGGCCGCGAAGAGCACGGCGGTCGCAGCGATGAGTCCCCATCGGATCTTCACGCGTTCCTCCTGGGCAGCGCCGTCGGACGGCGGCGGGCTCATCCCTCGGCCGGTGCATCGGCTGTGCGCGCGAGGGGCCGTCCGCGCGTGCACGCTCGACGCGACGATCCGCGGCGGGAGCAGGTGAGGCTGCACTCGCGTTCGATCAGGCCGAGCGATCGCCGAGGCTGGCCTCCCGACCAGGCCGCGAACCCACCTCCTGCGCCGTGGCTCCCACCGGCTGAAGCCCGGCCCGTTCGCCCAGGTCGGCCCCCCGGCGGAGCCCTCGGATGTGTCGCCTGCTCGGCATCGTCACCGCGTCTCCCTACGAATTCGGCCTCGTGTTGCGCGAGGCGCCGCGCAGCATGGCGGTCCTGTCGCGCGAGCACCGCGACGGCTGGGGGATCGCGACCCACGCGGGCATGCGCGGCTACGGCTGGGAGCTGCATCGCAGCGTCCGAACCGCCGACGACGACCCCGCGTTCGCCAAGCAGGCCGAAGGGGCCCGCGGCCGCGTGATCATCGCGCATGTGCGCCAGCGCACGGTCGGGGCCCTGTCGCTAGCGAACACGCACCCGTTCCGGCAAGGGGACTGGGTCTTCGCGCACAACGGCACGGTCAAGGACGTGGGCTACGTCGCCGCGCACGCCTCGCCCGAGCGGCTCTCCGAGCGGGCGGGGGACACCGACAGCGAGCTGTTCTTCGCCTTCCTGTTGACGCGCCTCGACGAGGCCGACGTCTCCCAAGAGCCGGCGTCGCGGCGCACCGACGACGTCATACGGCGCGCGGTCCTCGAGGTGACGGCGCGCCCCGACTTCGGTTCACTCAACTTCCTGCTGTCGAACGGCACCTCGCTCTACACGAGCCGCTTCGGCAGGCCGTTGCACCTGCTCGAGCGAAGCCCGGCCGTCGGCGGCGAGCTCGACGGCGCGCTCAGCGGGCCGGTGCCGATCGACCAGCGACGGTGCGTTGCGGTGGCCTCCGAGCCGTTGACCGACGAGCCCTGGACGCCGATCGAGCAGGGGGCGCTCTTGCGACTCGAGGTCGGGCGGACCCCGCACTGGGTCACGATCGACTGAGCGCGTTCAGCCGTGCGACCTGCGCATCATCGTCAGCATGCGGAGGTTGACGAGGACGAAGCGCAAGAGCTGATGGCGGTTGAACCTCCGCTGCAAGAGCACCCACGGCGTCGGCTTCATCGAGTGCTTGAGGGCCTCGGTCGGCCTCGTGGCGTGCGAGCCCTGCTCGATGAGATCGACGATCGGCAGCGCGACGGTGCGCCCCATCACGCCGGAAGGCATGCCCGTGCGCGGCGGCGCGGGCGCGACCAGCGTGCCGCTCTTGGTCGTGCGCGGTCGCGAGATCGCGTGCGTCGGCGCGAAGGCGATGCCGGCGGCGAACGTGTTCGGCTACCTCGGCGAGCGGTAGGTCTTCGGCCAGTCCTCGGCGCGCCGCAGCTCGTAGGGCCTCGGCGTGTAGTCGCCGTCGACCTTCATGAAGCCGCTGGCCGCGAAGAGCTCCGCGGTGACCTCGCTCCCCTCGGCGCGGAGGCCTCGTGGGCGGCGCCGCGGAACGGCGGCAGCAGCATCGCGCTCAGCGGATCACGCCGAGCTCGATCGCCGCGAGGCTCGCGCTCGCGAGCACGACCCAGAGCGTCAGCGCCTGCACGAAGGCGCGCACGCCGAGCTCACGCAGGCCGTCGCGCGAGAGGCCGAGCCCCACGAGGAACAGCGTGACGGCGAGCGCCCGCTGCGCGCCCGAGGCGACGAGGTGCCCCGCCGGCTGCAGCGCCGGGACGTAGGTCACGATCGCCGCGGCGAGCACGAACGCAGCGATGAACCACGGCCGCTTGGTCTTCGCCTGCCCGACGGAGGGCTCGCGCCTGGTGCGCAGCGCCGAGACGGCGAGCGTGACCGGCACGATCCAGAGCGCGCGCGCGAGCTTCGCAGCCGTCGCGACATCGAGGGCCTCGCGGCCGTACGACGCGGCGGCGCCGACCACCGAGCTCGTGTCGTGGATGGCGAGCGCGGCCCAGAGCCCGAAGGGGTGCTGACCGAGGTGCAGCGCGTGCCCGATCGCCGGGAAGGCGAAGAGCGCGACGGCGTTGAGGAGGAAGACGACGACGATCGCCGCCGAGACGTCGCGGGCCTTGGCGCCGATGACCGGCGCGACGGCCGCGATGGCGCTGCCGCCGCAGATCGCGGTCCCGACCGACAACAGCAGCGAGGTGTCGCGCGCGACGCCGAGCCGACGGCCGAGCAGGTTGCCGAGCAGCAGCGCGATGGAGATGCCGGCCGCCGTGTAGCCGAGGCCGCTGAGGCCGACGCGCGCGACGACCCGCAGGTTCATGCCGGCGCCGAGCGCGACGACCGAGGCCGAGAGCAGCCTGTGCGCGAGGCCCGGCGTGCGCTTCGCCCACGGGTTGCCGAGCGACAGGCCGATCGCGGCGCCGAGCAGCAGGGCCGCGCCGGCGGAGATCGGCAGCGCGATCGGCGCGAGGGCGCCGAGCACGACGAGGGTCTTCGCGATGGTGACCTTGCCCCCCGCGTCCTGCGTGGCGCTCGCGGGCGCCGCCGTGGCGTTCGTCATGGCGTGAGAAGCTGATGCCTGGCCATCGGATTTGGAAGTCGATTCATTCGATGAGCCATCGGCTATGCTGATGGCCACCCATGCTCCCCGAGCGCATCGATCCGCGCCTCTTGCCGACCTTCCTCGCCGTGCACGAGAGCGGGCGCGTGTCGGCCGCGGCGCGCGCGCTGCACCTCTCGCAGCCCGCCGTCACCGCGCAGATCCGCAGGCTCGAGGACGAGCTCGGCGTCGCGCTCTTCGTGCGCTCGCCCGCGGGGGTCACGCCGACGGCCGCCGGCGAGCGCCTCGCCGGTTACGCCCGGAAGGTGCAGGCGCTGCTCGCCGAGGCGGCGACCTCGGTCGCGGGGGCGAAGGAGCCGACGGGCGAGCTCGCGCTGGCTGCGAGCACGACGATCGCGGCCTACGTGCTGCCGCCGGTGCTCGCGCGCTTTCGCGCCGCGCACCCCGGGGTCCGGCTACGGCTCGACGTCGGCAACACCGAGGAGGTGCTCGCGCTCGTCAAGGCGGGACGCGTGCCGATCGGCCTGGTCGAGGGGCACGCGCGCGCCTCGGGGGTGCACCTCGAGCCGTACGCCGACGACGAGATCGTCGCGGTGACGGCGGCGACCGGCGCGACGCCGCGGGTGCGACGAGCGAGCGATCTCGCGCGCGTGCCGATCCTCTGGCGCGAGCCGGGCTCCGGCACGCGCGCGGTGGTCGAGCGCGCGCTTCGGCGCGCCGGGATCCGCCGCGGGCCGCTGCCGATCGATCTCGAGATCGGCGGCACCGAGCCGATCCTCGGCGCGGCGGCGGCGGGGCTCGGCGTCGCCTTCGCCTCGCGCTGGGCGATCCAGTCGCACGTCGCGGCGGGGCGGCTCGCGCCGATCCCCGCGCTCGATCTCGTCATCCGCCGCACCTTCCGGTGGGCCACCGCGGCGGGCGCGCTGTCGGGCGCCGCGCGCGCCTTCCAGGACTTCGCGCGCCGACACCCGCCGCTGCTCACCGGGTGAGCGCGCCACGCACGATCAGCCGTCGAGCCGGCGCAGCTCGTCGTCGAGGCGGGCGTCGTAGTCGTCGCCCGCGGCCTCGGCCGGCTCGACCACGGAGGGGGCCCCCTCGTCGCCGCGACGGGCCCAGCGCCGCAGCACCCAGAAGAGGCCGACCGCGCTCAGGAGCATCGCGCCGCCTACGAGCGCCGGCACGCGACGGAGCGGATCGCGCCCCTTGGGCATCGCGCGGATCTGCTCGCCGAAGCGGCTCGCGAAATCGTCCTCGATGGCCTCGGCGCTCTCGCCGCGCCCGAGCCGCGTGTGGATCTCGGCGCGCAGCTGCGTGGAGATCTCCGACTCGTGAACGTCGAGCGTCTGCGTCCAGCAGCAAGGCGCCATCAAGCGCCCCTGCAGCGCGAGCTCCGCGCCGGTCGGCGGCGTGGCGGTGCCCACGGCCTTGGGCGCGCTCTGCGCGCTCGCCGGCGCCGCCGCGACGAGGAGCGCGACGGCGATCGCGAGGCGGGTCAGCCAGTTTCGAAGGGACATGACGCCGATGAGAGCCCAGATTCGACCCGAAGGGTCCAAGCGTTCCCCGCCGTGCGACATTTGCACCGTCGGGCTCGCGGCGAGCATCCATGGCTGCGATGAACCTCGACGAGCTCCGCAAATCGGTGATGTCGGCCGCCCAAGGCGCCATGAGCCTGCAAATCGCCTTCATCGGCGTCGCCAATGGCCTCTTCGATGCTCTCGCCGCCGCCCCCGCTTCGACGGACGAGCTCGCAGCGCGGGCAGAGATGGACGAGGGCTACGTCCGCCGCTGGTGCGAGGCCGCCTTCGCGTTCGGGATGCTGCAAGCGCACGGGGCGCGTTTCGAGTTGGCCGATTTGGGGCATGCCTTCCGCCCGTCGACCCCCGGCACCTTGATGCCGTTCGCGGTGCAGGCGGTCCTCGGCGCGCACATGTCCGATCGGGCGGCCGAGCTCATGAGAACCGGCGAGCGCCCCGGCGAGAGGGTGCTGGCCGAGCGCCCCACGATCCTGCCGTGGTTCGGGCCGATGCTCGAAGCGACGTTCGGCGGCTTCTTCGAGCGCGAGATCCTGCCGAGCCTCGACGCCTACCGCGAGCTCGAGGCGCGCGGCGGGGTCGCGGTCGATCTCGGCTGCGGCAACGGCTGGTATCTGCGCAAGCTCGCCGCGCGCTACCCGCACGTGCGGGGCGTCGGGCTCGACGGCTTCGAGGAGAACGTCCGCCACGCCCGCGAGCAGGCCGAGCGCGCAGGGCTCTCCGATCGGCTGACCTTCCAGGCCGGCGACATCCACCACTGGACGGTGCGCGAGCCGGCCTCGCTCGTCGCGATGAACCGCGCGCTGCACCACGTGTGGGAGGAGCGCGCGGACGTGTTCTCGACGCTGCGCGACGCGGTGGTGCCCGGGGGCGCGGTGGTGATCTGGGAGCCCCGCTGGCCCGACGAGCTCTCGTCGCTGCGCGAGCCGCGCGGGCGTGGGCTCGCGTTCCAGAACCTCAGCGAGCATGTCCAGGGGAACCACTTCCTGCGCCCGGCCGAGATCGAGGACGCGATGCGCGGCGCGGGGCTCGAGCCGCGCAGCTACCTGTTCGCCGAGGGGGCGGAGGCGGTGGTCGTCGGCACGCGCCCTCGTTGATCTCCTGCTTCACGAGATCGTCGCGCGTCGCGACGATTGCGTACGAAGCAGTCGAGCCGCTGCTCCCCAAGGCCGCGCCGGGACCGATCGCGTCAGTGACCGAGCACCACCGAGAGGGCGGCCTTCGTCGCGCGCGGGACGCGCTTCGGATCGGTCATGACGGCGAACTGGCTCGCGCGCCGGCAGGCGCACTCGGGGCGATCTTCGAAGGCCGCGATCGTCTTGGAGAGCAGCGCCGTCACGCGGGCGACGTTCTGCTTCATGACCGCGATGGCCGCGTCGGCGGAGACCTCCTCGCGATCGCTCCAGCTGTCGTAGTCGGTGACCATGGAGATCGACGCGTAGCAAAGCCCCGCCTCACGCGCGAGGTAGGCCTCCGGGACGTTGGTCATGCCGATCACGGCGTGCCCGGCGGCGTGGTTCATGCGGCTCTCGGCGCGCGTCGAGAACTGGGGCCCCTCCATGCAGACGTAGGTGCCGCCGCGGTGGAGCCGCAGGCGCAGCGCCTTGGCGGCCTCGGCGACGTCGCCCGCGAGCGCGCCGCAGATCGGCTCGGCGAGCGCGACGTGGCCGACGCAGCCGTCGCCGAAGAAGGTGCTCGCGCGCACCCCCTTGGTGCGGTCGACGTACTGATCGACGAGCACGAAGTCCCCCGGCCGAAGGCGCGCCTGCAGGCTGCCGACCGCGCTCACCGACAGGAGGCTCCGAGCGCCGAGCTTCTTCAGCGCCCACACGTTCGCGCGGTAGTTGATCTCGCTCGGCAAGAGCCGGTGTCCGACCCCGTGCCTCGGCAGGAAGTAGACCGTGCGCCCGTGCAGCTCCCCTTCGACGATCGCGTCGCTCGGGGGGCCGAACGGCGTCGCGATCCGGCGCGCGCGGCGCACGCGGACCCCCTCGATCTGCGAGAGGCCGCTCCCACCGATGACGGCCAAGGCGTCGTGCATGAAGCTGCCTCCGAAGGTCGAGCCGGCCGGGCCGGGCCCGGGTTGGAGCCGACAATGTGCGCAAAGGTGTCGCCCGCGCGTAGCGCGGCCGAGCGCCGCGAATCATTTCCCGACGCCGAGGCTCTCGCAAGGTGATGCCCTCCCCGTCAACCACGCCGCCGGCGCCCGCCAGGCGCTCCCGCCCGGGCGCGCTCGCGCGCACCAAGGAGCGCGTCGGCCAGTGGCTGATCGACCTCGAGTATCGCCTGCGCAACGCGCGACCGTTCGCCCACGGCCGCGGCAGCGCGCGCGTGTTCTACCCGGGCTGCTCGCTGCCCGCGGCCGACCCGGAGCTGGTCCTGCGGGCCTACGAGTGGCTCAAGGCGCGCGACCCGGAGATCGAGCTCTGGTCCGACTGCTGCGGCATGCCGCTCGAGAAGTTCTCGTCGAAGGAGGCGGCGGAGCGTGGGCGCGCGCAGACCCGCGAGAAGCTGCGCCGCGCGGGCACGACCGAGATCATCACCGCCTGCGGCAACTGCACGGTGCAGTTCCAGTCGCTGAAGGTCCCGGGGCTCCAGCTCACCTCGCTCTACGGGCTGCTCGCCGAAGAGGACTGGGGCGAGCGCCCGAACGCCGCGCCGAGCGTCGTCCATCACCCGTGCTCGGCGCGCATCGACAAGGGGCTCCAGGTCGACTTCAAGCGCTTCGCCGATCGGCTCCACCTGAACGTCGTCAACATCGACGATCCGAAGCACCCGCTCTCGTGCTGCCTCGTGAAGTCCCCGGCCGCGCTCGCCAAGCGCGAGGCGCTCGCCGACAGCCAGCTCGTCACCTACTGCGCGCACTGCACCATGTCCTTCCAGAAGGACATCCCGACGCGCCACGTCCTGCAGGAGGTGTTCGGCAAACCCGAGGAGCGCTGGCAGCCCAAGGGGCCGCTCGCGCGCTTCGCCGCCTATCGACGATTCTCGCAGCTCGCGACCCGCGCCGGCGAGAAGGCCCGAGCGTCCGCGCCCCCGAGCGACGCGCCGTCGGACGGCCGGCTGTCGTGGGGCGCGCGCCTCGCGATCGCGGCGCTCGTCGCGGCGGTGCTCGTGATGGTCGCGCGCCACGGCGCGCTCTCGCAGCGCGCGCTGCAGCTCATCGCCTACAGCCGCGACGCGGGGCCGCTCGGCATCGTCGCGTACGCGCTCGCGTACGTCGTCGCGACCGTGCTGCTCTTGCCCGGCTCGGCGCTCACGCTCGGCGCCGGCTTCGCGTGGGGCCCGTTCGTCGGGGTCGCGATCGTCTCGCCGGTGAGCGTCGTCGCCGCGACGGCCGCCTTCGCGCTCGGGCGCACGCTCTTGCGCGCGCGCGTCGAGCGCCACCTCTCCAAGCACCCGAAGCTCGCCGCGCTCGATCGCGCCGTCGGCGATCACGGTCTGCGGCTCGTGCTGCTGCTGCGCCTGTCTCCCATCGTGCCGTTCAACGCGCTCAACTACGCGCTCGCGGCCACGCGCGTGCGGCTCTTCGATTACGTCGTCGGCTCGGCGATCGGGATGCTCCCTGGCACCGTGCTCTACGTCTATCTCGGCAGCCTGGTCACCAGCGGCACCGAGCTGCTCGCGGGTCGACCGATGCACTCCGCGGCCGCGACGGCGCTCTACTGGGGCGGCCTGGTCGCGACGCTGCTGGTCGTCGTGCTGACCACGCGCCTCGCGCGCGCCGAGCTCGACAAGCTCCTCGGACAGGAGGCCCCATGAACGCGCCGATCCCCGTCTGCGTCTTCGCGAAGCCACCGATCGCCGGCGCCAAGACGCGCTTGTCACGCAAGTACGGCGCGTCGGCCGCCGCGCGCCTCGCCCGCGCCTTCTTCGCAGACGTGTTCGCGACGGTGCGCGCCCTCCCCTGGGCGCGGCCGATCCTCGCGACCACCACGCGCGACGCGGGCGCCTTCGAGCTCGAAGAGCCGCCCGAGATCTGGCTGCAGGGCGAGGGCGACCTCGGCGACCGCATGGAGCGCGTGCTCGCCCGCGGCGTCGCCGACGCGGGGCGCGCGATCGTCATCGGAGCCGATCTGCCGGGTCTTCCGAGCGCGCACCTCGACTCCGCGCGCGAGGCGCTCGCGACGCGCGAGGCGGTGCTCGGGCCCACCGTCGACGGCGGCTTCTACCTGATCGGCCTCTCGCGCGTGCCGAGCGGCGCGCTCGCCCACCTGCCCTGGAGCCACTACGACACGCTCGCCAAGACGGCCGCGCGGCTCGCCGAGCTCGGCCTCGACGCGGCGCGCGCGCCGATCTGGTTCGACGTCGATGAGCCGGACGATCTGCCGCGCGTGCGGCGCGTGCTCGAGCGAAACCCCGAGCGGGCGCCGCACACGATGGAGGCGCTCCTCGCGATGGGCGCCTGATGCGCACGTCGATCGTGGTCCCGGTCCTCGACGAGGAGCGGGTGATCGACGCGCGGCTCGCCGAGCTCGAGGCCCTCGGCGCGCACGAGGTCCTGGTGGCCGACGGCGGGAGCCGCGACGGCACGCTCGCGATCGTGGCACGCCACCCCGGCGTGCGCCTGGTGCACGCGCCGCGCGGGCGCGCCCTGCAGATGAACGCGGCCGCGCGCGAGGCCACCGGCGAGGCGCTGCTGTTCGCCCACGCCGACGTCGCGCTGCCGGCCGACGCCCTCGAGCACGTCGCGCGCGCGCTCGACGACCCGCGCGTCGCGCTGGGGGCCTTTCGCACTTGGACCGTCGCCGATCGACCGACGCGCCTCGGCCCGCTCTTGCACCTCGCCGATCTGCGATCGCGCCTGAGCTCGCTCCCGTACGGCGATCAGGCGATGTTCATGCGCACCGAGGTCTTCCGGGAGGTCGGCGGCTTCCCGCCCATCGAGCTCATGGAGGACCTCGCGCTCAGCCGTTCCCTGCGGGCGCGCGGGCGCGTGCGCGTGGTGCCCGCGCGCGTTCGGGTCTCCGGGCGCCGGTTCATCGAGCGGCCGTTGCTCTACACCGCGATCGTCAACATTTACCCGTTGCTCTACCGGCTCGGCGTGCCGCCGGCGCTGCTCGCCCGCTTCTACCGGGCGGTGCGCTGAACTTTCGCCGGGCAGGGGCAAATCCTTTCGCCGCGCTGCGGCTCGAAGGGCCCATGGCGATCTCGAACTGGCTCGCGACGGTCCCGTGGAACGTCGTCTTGATGGCGTGCCTGACGCTGGGCCTCGCACCGTTCACGCCCCCGCACATCGTCGAGAAGCTCGGCATGCTCTTCCAGGGCAAGCTGGTGAAGCCCATCGATTGGTTCGATCTCTTCCTGCACGGCGCGCCCTGGGTGCTACTGATCGCCAAGGGCATCTTCACCATGGTGGCACGTCCCGCGTGAGCCAAGCGTCCCTCGGTTTCTCGGCCGAGACGGTGCTCCACACCCCGGCGCTGACGCGCTGGAGCACCGATGACGGGGTCTTCCTCGCGCTCGACGCCGAGGCGCCCAACTGGATCGCCACCGACGAGCGGGGCGCACAGGTGCTCGCGCTCCTCGACGGTCGGCGCACGCTCGGCGAGGTCGCCACCCGCGCGCGGCTCTACCCCGACCTCGCCAAGGGCCTGCAGCACGTGATGTCGTTCGCGCAGGCGCTCCTGCGGGCCGGGATCGCCGCGCGCGCGCCGTTCGTCCGCCCGGCCTACGGCGGGCGCGCCGAGCGGCTCGGCGAGTGGTCGCTGCGGGAGATGTGGCTGCACACGAACGACGCGTGCAACCTCTCGTGCGAGCACTGCCTGGTCTCGTCGGGGCCCAAGGGCTCGCGCGGCCTGCCGAGCGAGACGCTCCTCGACGCCGTCGATCAGGCCGCCGCGCTCGGCGTCGAGACCTTCTTCTTCACCGGCGGCGAGCCGTTCTTGCGCCCCGACCTCGCCGCGCTCGTCGCGCGCGTCACCGCGCACCACGAGCGTCCGCTCGTCATCCTCACCAACGCGACGCTCTTCGACAAGCCGGCCTACCGCGAGCTGCTCGCGCCCTTCGATCGCAAGAAGGTGCGCTTCCAGGTCTCGCTCGACGGCACCTGCCCCGAGGAGAACGACCCGATTCGCGGCGCCGGCACCTTCGAGAAGGCCTCGGCGGGGCTCGCCCTGCTCGCCTCGCTCGGCTTCGAGACGTCGCTCACGCTCGTCCCCCACCGCAAGAACCTCGCGAGCCTCGCGGCGCTGCCGGCGATCGCCGAGCGGCTCGGCGCCGCGTCGGTCCACCTGATGTGGCCGCACCGGCGCGGGCGCGCGCTCTCGATGCTCGAGGAGCTGCCGTCGGTCGAGGAGCTCGTCACGGCGACGCGGGCGGTGCGCGACGCCGCGGAGGCGATCGGCGTTCGCCTCGACAACGTCGAGAGCCTCTTGCAGCGCGTGAACGCGGTGCCCGACGTGAAGCATGATCTCGGCATGGCCGGCGTCGAGGCGCTCTGCCTGCACGCAGACGGCGTGCTCTACCCGTCGGCGGCGACGGCGGGGATCGAGGCGCTCGCGATCGGCAAGCTCGGCCAGCGCGGGCTGCTCGAGGTCTGGCGCGGCTCGGCGGTGGCCAACGAGCTGCGCGCGACGAGCCTCGCCAAGAGCCCCGCGCTGCTCGGCGATCCGCTGCGCTTCGTCACCGGCGGCGGCGACCTCGAGCACGCCTACTTCTGGAGCGGCTCGTTCCTCGGCGGCGATCCGTACGCGCCCCTCTACGCCGCGCTCGCGCGCGACCTGATGGCCGATCTCGGGCGCAAGGGGCGCGCGCGCGCCACGCGGCGCCCGGCAGGCGACGCGCCGATCATCTTCCACGCGATGGGCGAAGGGGCGCTCGCCTGCGGCGACGAGCTGCCCGGCGCGGTGCGCACGCTCCACTCCAACTGCGTGCTCGCCTTCGACGTCGACCGCCCGCGCGCGCTGATGCGCGCCTTCTACGGCGCCGCGGCCGTCGCGCCGAAGCCGACCTTGTGCTGCCCGGTGCGCCCGCCCGAGGAGGACCTGCAGCACGTCCCGAAGGACGTCGTCGATCGCTTCTACGGCTGCGGATCGCCGGTGCAGGACGCCGCCCTCGCGCGCGGCGAGACGCACCTCGATCTCGGCTCCGGGGCGGGCATCGACGTCTTCGTCGCGGCCAAGCACGTCGGCCCCGAGGGGCGCGCCATCGGCGTCGACATGACCGACCCGATGCTCGCGGTCGCGCGCGAGAACCAGCCGATCGTCGCGCAGAACCTCGGCTACGACGTGGTCACCTTCCGCAAGGGGCTGCTCGAGGCGGTGCCGCTCGGCGACGGCGAGGTCGACTGCGTGACCTCCAACTGCGTGGTCAACCTCTCGCCCGACAAGCGCGCGGTCTTCGCCGAGATCTGGCGGGTCTTGAAGGACCACGGGCGGCTCGTGCTCGCGGACATCGTCGCCGAGCGCGTCGTGCCGCCGCACCTGCGCGTGAACCCGGAGCTCTGGGGCGAGTGCCTCTCGGGCGCGCTCACCGAGGACGAGCTGCTCGCCGAGCTCGAACGCGCGGGGTTCTGCGGCGTCGAGATCCTCAAGCGCACCTACTGGCGCGAGGTGCAGGGGCACACCTTCTTCTCCGTCACCGTGCGCGCCTTCAAGCACGAGGAGCGCCGCCGCACCTTCACCGGCCAGCTCGCCGTCTACCTCGGGCCGCACAAGAGCGTGACCGACGAGGAGGGGACGCTGTATCGGCGCAACGAGCCGGTCGAGGTCTCGACCGACGTCGCGGCGCGCCTGCTCCGCGCGCCGTACGCGGGCTCGTTCCGCGTCCAAGAGCCCTCCGGCGAGTCGACGCTCGCGCCCGCCTCGAGCGCGCCGAAGCCCCTCGACGCCGGCGGCCGCTGCTGCTCCTGAGCGAGACCACGATCGGTCGCGACCGCCGCGAAGCTCCGTCGCGATGGTCGGCGTCCAGCGCACATCTGCAGTGCATGGACACACTCGACCGCCTGCCCGTCCCGGTGGTCGCGCCCGTCCTCGTGCGCGCGGTCGACGGACTGCCGCTCGGGGATCCGGAGCGATCCCTGCTCGCCTACTTCGACGGCCTGCACACGATCGACGAGATCGCCAGCGAGAGCGGGAGCTCCGCGCTGCAGGTGCGCGCGCTCGTCTCGGATCTCGTCTGGTTCGGCGCCGTCGCGCTCGAGGAGGTGATGCAGGTCGCCGAAGGCGAGCTCTTCGCGAACGAGCCGGAACAGCTCACGCCAGGCTGCGAGATCGCGGCGCGGGCGCCGGCGCGCCCCTCGGCGACCGACGCGTCGATCGAGGCGGCGCTGCGCACGCTCCTCGACAAGTACGACGCGTGAGCAGGCCAGGCGCGCGAGCGCCTCGACGCCACGCCGAGCGTCTCAGCTGCCGCAGCGCGCCCCGCGCACCTCGCCGAGCGCGCGGGCGATCGCGACCGAGTCCTGCTCGCCGACCAGGCGATCGACCTCGCCGCCCGCCGCGTCGACCGACACGAAGGTCGGCACCACGCGCACGCCGTAGCGCGAGGCGAGGCCGGCGCCGTTCGGATCGTCGACGCGCACGCGCAGGACGCTCTCGGCAGCGTCGCACGAGCGGGCGACCCGCTCGAGCACCGGGGCCATGCGGGCGCAGACGACGCAGTGGTCGCTCACGAACTCGACCAGGCGCGGCTTGCCCGTGATCGCCTCCGCGCTCGGCGCGCCGAGCGTGGGGATCGCCGCGGCGCACGCCGACGCGGAGGCCGAGGTCGCGCAGTCGCTGGTCGCGACGGCCGCGGGCGCCGCTGCCTTGGGGGTGAGCGCGGCGAGGCGATCGGTGGCGAGCAGCACGCCGACCGCCACGAGCACGCCGCCGGTCACTCGCTGCAAGCGCGCGCCGGCGCTGGCGAAGCGCCGGACGATCGGCACGATCCTCGAGGCGGCGAAGGCAGCCGCGACGAGCGGCGTCGCGAGCCCCGCGGCGTAGGCGGCGAGCTGCGCGCCCGCGATCCACGGGCTCGCGCTGGTGCTCGCGGCGTACGTCAGCGCCGCGCCGAGCACCGGCCCCACGCACGGCGTCCAGCCGACCGCGAAGGCCGCGCCGAACAATAGGCCGCCGAAGAAGCCGCCCGGCGTGGGGATGCGCTCGAGCAGCGGGCGTCGCTCCGCATGCAGACCGGGGAGCTTGATGACGTCGAGCAGCTGGACGCCGAAGAGGATCATCACGCCGCCGGCGACCCACCCGAACGCCCGCCGGTGCGCGAGCAGCGGCGCGGCCAAGAGCGACGCGAAGACGCCGAGCACGATGAAGACCGCCGCGAGCCCTATCGCGAAGCCGAGCCCCGCTCGACGTAGGCGACCTGGCCGCGCGACGCCGTCGGTCGCCGCCGCGCCGCCGAGCAGCGCGACGTAGACGGGCAGCAACGGCAACACGCACGGCGAAGCGAAGGTGAGAAGCCCCGCGCCGTACAGAGCGAGGGCGCCACCGATGGACATCGACTCCTCCTCGCCCGCTCAGTCGAGCGCGACGTCGACGTCGACCGAGATGCCGGCCCGGACCGACTGCGTCACGATGCAGAACTCCTCGAAGCTCGGGATGCAGGCCTGCACGGCCGCGCCGTCGGCGCCCGGCGCGTGGACCGTGACGTGGATCTTTCCGATTCGCAGGCGCTTGTGCTCGTTGCGCACGATCTCGACCTCGACGTCCGATCGCACGCCGGTGAGCGCGGCCCCCTTCTTCTTCGCGCAGAACACGAGGCTCGCAGCGAGGCAGTTGCCGACCGCCGCCGCGAGCACGCGCGCCGCGTTCGGGGCGGCGTCGCGGCCGAGGGGCGCCGGCTCGTCGAGCGTGATCGCCGCGTGCTGCGGCTTGTCGAAGCGCACGCGGAACTCGTACTGGTCGAGCTGCTCGACGGCGATTGCGAACTTCTGCACGACCTCGCTCATGGGTGGGTTCTCCCTTCGTACTCTGTGTCCGAGCCACGCACGGCCTTGCGGGGTTCGCCCGGCGCGTCGAACGAGAGTACGCGGCGTGGCCGCCATGGGCTTCGCGGCGCGGCTCGGGGCCCCGACCCGAACCCTTCGGCGATCTCGCAGGCTCCCAGCGCGCGAGGTCTCCGCCGCGAGGGAAGAGCTGCGATGTCACACACGTGGACGAGTCGAGCCGTGCCAAGGGGAAGCTGCTGCGCTCGGGTCCGTTCCGGTGGACCGGCATGCCGGAGGAGCCGTGGCTGACGACGTGGCTGCCGCCCGACTACGACGCGTCGGACCGGCGCTACCCGCTCGCGATCTTCTTCGACGGGCAGAATATGTGGGACGACGAGGGGTCGTACCGCGGCGGCTGGCAGCTGCACCGGCTGCTCGACTGGCGCGCCTGCGCCGGCAAGCGCGTGCCGATCGCCGTCGCGATCGACACAGCCGGCTGGTCGCGCAATGAGATCCTCTCGCCGTGGTCGCGCGACGGCGCCATGGCGCGCGGCGATCGCATGCTCGACTGGCTCGCCTTCTGGCTCGTCCCCTCGCTGCGCGCGCAGCTGCGCGTCGAGCCCGGCCCCGAGGCCGTGTGGATCGGCGGCTCCTCGCTCGGCGGGCTGCTCTCGCTCTATGCCTTCGCGCGCAGCCCCGACGCGTTCGGGGGCGCGATCGCCATGTCGCCGTCGATCGGCCTGCCGGGCGGGCGGCACGGCCCCATCCACGAGCTCATGGCCAGCGCGCCGCGGCTAGGGCGTCGCATCTACATGGACGCCGGTGCGCGCGAGTGCGAGTGCACGAGCATCATGCAGCACACCGGCGAGCTCGCCGCGCTCCTCGAGCGCCGCGGCTACCGCGCGGGCGACGACCTGCTCTTCTACGCCGACCCCGACGGCGCGCACGACGAGCAGAGCTGGAAGCGCCGCTTGCCGATCGCGCTCGACTTCATGCTCGGCGGCTAGCAGGCCGTTGAGAAACGGCCTGCGGAAACTGTGACCGTCAGCAGGCTGTGGTCGATCGCGCGGGAGCTCGCGGCATGACCCGGGAGAGGATCGGCCGGTCTCGGAGAAACTCCACAGCCTGCTAGCGCTGCTGCCCCAGATTCGAGTCTGGTTGCCGTCCCTCGAATGCCCCCGCCCCGCCCCTGCCATCGCTGTGCGGTGGAGGGTGATGGGTCCAATCTCCGCGGCCTCGACTCCCTTGTCCCGCACCGCGGGGGAAGGGCTGAGGATGAGGGCTGCGGCAATCCATCGAGGAGCGCGCGCAGGGGCGGATCCCGCCCCCCCCGAACCCTCCCGCGGCTCGCGGGCTCTCATCGTGCCAGGAGCCCATCGATGCCGACCCTGCCGATCACCGAAGCCTCCTTCGCCGAAGCCGTGAAGGCGCCCGGCGTCCTGCTGATCGACTGGTGGGCCCCGTGGTGCGCGCCTTGCCGTATGTTCGCGCCGATCTACGAAAAGGTTTCGGCGCGCCACCCCGACGTGCGCTTCGCGAAGGTCGACACCGAGTCGCAGCCGCGCCTCGCGTCGATCTTCCAGATCCGATCGATCCCGACGCTCATGGTGGTCAAAGACGGCCGCGTCGTCTTCTCCGAGGCGGGCATGATGCAGGAGCGCCCGCTCGAGGGGCTCGTGAAGTGGGCAAAGGAGCTCGACCTCTCCAAGCTCACCGCCGGCCAGCTCCCCCAACGGCCGCGCCCGCCGACGCCCCTCGATCGATAGCGTGATCGATGGCGTGATCGATGGCGTGATCGATGGCGTGATCGATGGCGTGATCGATGGCGTGATCGATGGCGTCGCGGCCTCGTCCTCCCCAGCGCTCCGCGACGCGGCGCGCTCGAACCCTTCCTCGCGCGAGCGGCTCCCACTCCACGAGCGGGCGCGCTCCACGCCGTACGTCGTCGCTGGTCCCCCGGTCTTCGGCGTTTCGTGATCCTCCCCTCCGGGCGCGCCCGCTCACCTAGCTTCGTCACCGGCGACGCTCACCGCCGCCGAGCGCCCCGACGCGCGCCGCACGCGCGCTCTCACCCTCTTCGGAGGTCTCATGCTCGCCCGCATCGAGAAGGCGACCGCCTTCGTCAGCACCCACCTGACCAAGTTCATCCTCGCGGTCATGGTCCTCGGGCTCCTCAACGCCTACTTCCTGGGCGGGATCCCGTTCAACCTCGCAATCTGCGCGACCGCGTCGTTCCTGATGATTTACCCGATGTTCATCAACCTGAAGATCGGGGACATCGTCGAGGGGAAGAACCACAAGGCGGCGCTGCTGCTGAGCCTCGTGCTCAACTTCGCGCTCTCGCCGGCGCTCGCGTGGGGGCTCGGCAAGCTGTTCCTCGCGGACCAGCCCTACATGGCCTTGGGCCTCGTGCTGATCTCACTGATCCCGACGAGCGGCATGACGGCGACCTGGACCGAGCGCTCCAAGGGCAACCTCAAGGTCGCGCTCTCGATCATCGCCGTGAGCCTGCTGGTGGTGATCCTCGCGCTGCCGCTCGTGCTCCCGCGCATGGCGGGCAACCTGATGAGCGCGGGGCCGTTCTTCATCTTCCAGCGGATCCTGATGGTCATCGTGATCCCGCTGGTGCTCGGCGACGTCACGCGCCGGATCATCGTCGCGAAGAAGGGGCAGCCCTACTACAAGTCGAAGAAGCCGCTGTTCTCGGGCCTCAGCAGCACCGGCCTGTTGTTCGTGCTCTTCCTGATCATGTCGCTGAGCGCCAACAAGCTGCTGGTCACCAACGCCGCGCTCGTCGTCAAGGGGGTCGTCCCGCTGCTCATCTACTACGTGGTCATGTTCGGCACGAGCACGCTGCTCTCGCGGGGCTTCGGCCACGGCGTCTCGACGGCGATCGTCTACGGCACCTCGGTGCGCTACCTCGCCCTCGCGCTCGGAATCGCGGTCCCGCTGCTCGGCAGCGGCAAAGAGAGCAGCCTCGTGGTCTTCGTCGTCGCGCTCGCGTTCTTCATCCAGGTGCCGGCGGCGTCGCTCTACGCGAAGTGGGTCACGCGGCGCGCGCCTGCCCCCACGACGCCTCCCGCCCAAGCGGCGACGGGCACCGCGTAGTCCTCGACGGATCCCGCGTCGGCGAGAGCGCGCCGGCGCCAAAAACACGAAGGCGCGAAGGGACAAAGAGCCCCTCGCGCCTTCGCTCGTTGGCGTCGACTCAAGCCGCGCGCTCCCTCGAGCCCGCCGCGCGGGCGCGAGACGCGCTCGACATCGCGCCACGTGAGCGTCCGCGGCGCCCCTCGGCCCGCTGGCGCTCGCGCGGCGTCACTGCATCGAGCGGCGTGAGTCGGGGTCGTTGACGTTGCTCGGCGTGTTCGGGTCCTGCTTCTGCCCCTGCTTGTCGCCGCAAGCGGCGAGGGCCGAGGAGACGAGCACGAGAGCCAGCATCCAGCGGAAGGTTCGCATGCGTCATTGATGCTCCTTGAAGGCCGCACGCGCAAGCCTCTATTGCCGCGGCAGCTTGCCGATCGGCGCCCCGTCGGTCGGCCCGCCGGAGGGGGCGTCGCCACCGGCGTGGGGCCCCGCCGGGGCGACGCGCCGGAGGCGAGCCGAATTGATGGGCCTCGGCCTTGAGGCGCGCCCCCCACGCGCCAAACTCGACGCCGACGCGTGCAGAACGAGCCCGACCGACGCCCGAGCATCACGAGCGGCGCCATCTTCCGCCTCGCCCTGTACTACGGCATCGCGGGGTTCGGCGGCGGCTACTCGGTGCTGGCGCAGCTGCGCCACGAGCTCGTCGAGCAGCGGCGATGGATCGAGGCCGAGGAGTTCCTCGTCCTGGCCGAGCTCTCGAAGAGCCTCCCCGGCACCCCCGCGACGAGCCTGCTCGCGCTCTTGGGGCAGCGCGTCGGCGGCGTACGCGGCGGAGTCGTCGCCGCGACCGCGTTCCTGCTGCCGAGCATGGCGCTGATGACCGCCGCGGGGGCGGCCTACTCGCTCATGCGCGGCGCGAACGCCCTCGCGTCGTTCTTCGACGGCATGAACGCGGCCATGGTGGGCGTGGTCGCCGCGACGACGGTGGACCTCGGGCGCACCGCCCTGCGCGGCCGCTGGGACGTGGTCGCCGCGATCGGCGCGGCCCTCGCGCTCGCCACGCGGGTCACGAGCGAGCCGCTGCTCGCCGCCGGCGCGATCGGCGTGGGGGTGGCCATGGGCGCGCGCCGCGCTCCCCCGCGCTCGCAGGTGCCCGACCAGGAGGGGGCGGGCAACGGACTGCACGCGATCGCCTTGCTGCCGCTGCTTGTGGGCGCCGGCGCCGGGGCGCTCGCGGGGCTGGTGCGCGTCTTCGTGCCGATCGGCATCGCGACGTTCGGCGGCGGGCTCGCCATGGTCCCGGCGATCGAGCACACCGTCGTCGTCGAGGAGCACTGGCTCGGACCCAAGACCTTCGCCGACGCCGTCGCGCTCGGGCAGATCACCCCCGGGCCCATCGCGATCTGCGCCACGTTCATCGGCTACCGCGTCGGCGGGCTGCTCGGGGCGCTCATCGCCACGATCGCGATGTTCGGCCCCGCGATCGCGCTGGCCCTCGTCGTCGGCCACTCGATCGAGCGCTTCCGCAGCAGCCCACTCGTGCAGGGGGCGCTGCGCGCGCTCGCCCCGGCGGTGATCGGCATGCTCGCGGCCGCCACCTGGAGCCTCGGCCGCGCGGGGATCGCGGGGTGGTTCGACGCGGGCGTCGGGCTCGTGGCCTTCGGCGTCCTCGCCCGATCGAAGGTCAGCCCGCTCTGGCTGCTGGTCGGCGGCGGGCTCGCGCGCGTGGCGCTCTCGCTGATCGGGCACCACGGCTGATGTCCCGCGGCAGCGCTCCGCCCGGTTCGGCCCCCGCGCGCCAGGGAAATGTGCCGGGGCTCGGGCGATATTCCTCCGGCGGCCTGACGGCCCCGCGTGGATCTCTGGTATTGGAAGACTGGACCGTCGCTTGCTCGACGGGAAGTCACGCGGCGCGCGGAAGCCGCGGCTCACCGAGGGGGTCATCCCATGTCGGGCTGGATGCGAGCGGCGCTGATCGCCGCGTGGACGGGGTGCGTGTCGCTGTCGACCGAGGGGGCGCGAGCCGACGCGCCGGCGCGCGAGCGGGTGGTCCTCGAGAGCGGCGAGACGACCTCGGGCGCCCTCATCGAGCTGGTCCCAGGCGACCACATCACGATCATGCTGGCGAGCGGCGACATCCAGCGCATCTCCTGGGGCCGCGTCGTCACGGCGACGACGATCACCGCGCGCGGCTCGACGACGATCACCGCGACCGGCGCCACGATCCCCTCCGACGGACACGGCGACGACTCGACGCCGACGCCGCAGCCGGCGCCGCCACCATCGACCGAGCCGGCGCCGCCCCCGGATTCGCGCGCGCCGACCGTCTCGGTGGCGGTCTCGCGGTCGGGCGATGAGACGTCGGTCTGCACGACGGGAGTGGTCCCGGCCGAGGCCGACGGCGTTCCGCCATGCGCCGACGACGCCGCCGCGACGGCGATCGACGGTCGGATCGAGCCGCGACACCACCTGCCCGCCGACACCTCGACGCTCTTCGATGGCGGGCATTTCGGCCTCGGCTTGGGCTCCGGCATCGGCACGCCGACCGGCTACCTCGGCGCGCTCGCCGTCATCGACCTCACCTCGTGGCTCGAGTTCGAAGGGGGCGCGGGCTTGGGCGGGAGCTTCGGTCACGCGCTCGCGGGCATGGCGCGGCTGCAGCTGCCGCTCGCCCACGTCATGCGCTTCGGGCTCGGGATCGGCATCTCGGAGAACTTCCTCTCCGACACGGACCGCGCCGCGGGGGCGCCCGCGAAGGCGCAGTTCTGGAACTTCGAGATCTCGCAAGATTACGCGATGAGCTCGAGCTCCTTCCTGCGCCTCACCGCCGGCTACGCGTGGCTCCACAACAGCGCAGACTTCGCGGCGATGTGCCCGAGCGGCGACATCGGCGGCAACTGCAACCCGATGCCGAGCGGCGTGACGATGGTCTCCCCCGCGAAGGCGGGGTGGGACGCGAGCAACCACAACGCGGTGTTCTTTCCCTATTTGGGGATGGAGGCGCTTTGGATGTTCTGAGCGCCGCTCACGGCGCGAGCCCCGCCGCGGTCGCGCTTGCTTCGATGTAGTCGTGCGCGACGGGCCGCCCTACGAAATCGGAGTAGTCGAGCGCGACGTCCGCCGCGGCCGGATCGTGCGGGAGCGTGGTCACCACGGTCATGTGGAGGCACCAGATCGCGCCGGCGAGGCAGCCGGAGCCGTTGGCCGAGACTTGGTAGTAGGCGCTCGTCGGCGCCCAGGTGGTGCCGCCGCTGCGCATGCTCGCGTCGTTCGGCGAGGCGGTGGAGACATCGGCGTCCCACGCGCCGACGAAGTAGGCCTTGCGCAGCCACGCGACGCTCGTCGAGGTCAGCCCGCCGAGCGCGCCGTCGAGGTCGAAGTAGACGGTCTTTGCTCGGGTGAGCCCCGAGGGGTCGAGCCCGCCCGAGAGCTCGCCGAGCAGCTCGTGCGCGACGTAGCTGCCGCTCGAATGGCCGACGACCAGCACGAAGTGGGTACTCGCCGACACGCTCGCGAGCAACGCGGCAGCGATCTTGGAATTGCCAATCTCCTTGCCGGAGTACTGGATGTCTGCCGGCCCTTGCACGGCCCAGAGCCAGCGGACCCCCTTGTCGTGGAGCGTGGCGCGAAAGAGCGCCGTGGCCCACGCCTCTGCGCCGGAGAGCGTCGCGCCGTAGCCGGCGTAGATGATCGCCGCGTTCGAGCCGATCGGGTTCTGCGTGTCCTTGGCGGCGACGCCGTAGCCGACGCTCACGCCCGTCGACCACGGGATCGTGTCGACGTCGGGCTCGCTCGAATCGCTCCCGCTCGCGTCGGCCGCGTCGGCCGCGTCGGTCGCGTCGCCCACGGCGGTCGCGTCGCTCGTGTTGCTCGCGTCGGCGGCGTCGCTCGCGGCGGCCTCTTCGCCTGTGTCGCCTGCCTCGCCCACGCCCACCTCCGCGACGCCGAGCGGCGCGTCGGTCGCGGCGTTCGCGCCGTCGGCGGCTGCGTCGGCGGGCTCGCTCGAGCTTCCGCCTCCGCACGAGGCGACGCCGACCGAGGCTGCGGCGAGGAGCGCGGCGAGGGGGGAGAATCGCACCTCGAATTCGTGCACCGGCGCCGCGCGGGCGTCCAACGCGAGCGCTTTGGTCGGCGAATCCTCGCGCGCTCGACCGCATCGAAGGGGCCATGCGCCGCCTGCTCGCCGCCGCCTCGCTCGCCGCCTCGCTCGCCGCCTGCGCGCCGCCCAAGAATTACACCCCCGTCGACCAGATCCCCCAGATCACGGACCTCGAGGCGGTGATGGACGTGCAGGCGACGACGGCCGACCCGCAGTTCCGGAAGATGGATCAAGCGAGCTACTCGCCCGCGGAGCTCGCCTCGCTCGACGAGACGGCGCGGCGGATCGACGCCGCGAGCCGCCGCACCAAGGCCTTTTCGAAGGGGCCGGCGTTCGACGCGCTCGCCGATCGCCTCGGGGCGCACGCCGTCGAGCTCGGAAGGGCCGCGAACGCCGGGGACGTCGCCGGGGTGCACGCCGCGCTCGCGGCGATGAAGGCGACCTGCAAGCAGTGCCACCACGAGTTCCGGTGAGGGGCGCGCCTCGGCTCAGTACAGGGCGATCTCCCCCGCGAGGATCGCCCGCCGCGTCTGCTCGATCTGCGCGAGGCCACGCTCGACGACGCGGTGCACGGCGCCCCGCTCCGCGGCGCTCGGCGCCGCGCCGGCACGAGGGGTGAGTCGCACGTGGGCGAGCGCCGGCTGATCGATGGGCGCGCCGATGCGGCTCACGAGCAGCACGTCGGCGGCCGCGATGGCGCCGCCCACCTCGACGACCTGCGCGGCGAGCGAGTGCGCGAGCACGCCGTACAGCTTGCCCACGTGCGAGACGGCGTTCTTGCCGGCCGCGGCCTCCATCGTCATCGGACGCCCCGGCGTGATGAGGCCGCCGACCCGGTTGCCGCGGCCGACCTCGCCGTCGTCGCCCGCCTCGGCCGAGGTGCCGGTGACGGTCAGATACACCTCGCCGCGGGGGAGATCGTCGGCGGCGTTCACCGACAGCTCGACCTCGTCCAACGCGCCGTCGGCGGCCTCTCGCGCGGCGGCGCGCGCGAGCGACGAGATGAGCTCCTTCGCCTCGGCGTAGTGCGCGAGCGAGCGCAGCGAGCGACCGACCATGGCGCACGCGATCGTGAGCGAGAGCCGGCGACCCTGGCGCACGGCGAGCACCTTGAGATCTTCCCCCACGAACGCGGACTCGGGGACGCGCGCGGCGGCTCGGAGCACGCGGTCGATCGCGAGCACCACGCGCTCGGTCGGCGTGCGCGGCGCCGACCCGACGCCGATCGAGGTGTCGTTCGCGCGCGGCACCGCGGCGTGCCCTCGCCCGAAGAGCGCGCGCAGCTCGCTCGATCCAGGCCGCAGGCGCGGCCGGATGCGCACCTCGCGCGCGACGTCGAGCGCGTGCACGGAGGCGCGTAGAACGTCGGCCGCGGCCTGACGGACCAGCTCCTCGAGGGCCTCGCTCGTGTCCCCCTCCGCGAGCGACGCGCGCCCGGCGAGGTCGATCTCGATCGGCGCGAGGACCTCGCCGCCGCCGAAGGCCGCGCGCGCGCGGCCGCCCACGAGCAGCGCTTTGTCGACGTTGAAGTGGAGGATCTCGCCGTGGCGCTCGAGGTAGTGACGGGAGAGCGCGCGCGCAGCGCGCTCGGCCACCGCGTCGCAGAGCGTGTCGGGGTGACCGATCCCCTTTCGCTCGACGACCTCGACCGCCTGCCGATCCGGCGTCGGCCCCGACCCGAGCTCGATCGTGATCTCCATGCAGAGCCTCGCAGCAAGCGGCGCGCCTGGCCCGCCTCGTCAGCAGCCGGTCCCGGCCACGCACAGCGGCTCGGCTTGCCCCGCCATCGCGGCGCAGCACGTGGCCGGCTGACCGAGGATGGTCGGGCACCCGTCGCACGGGCAGCTGGTGCAGCCGACGGCGGGGGCGACGTCTTGGCAGACGCCGGCGACGCAGACCTGCGCCCCGCCGCAGCGCGCGCCGCAGGCGCCGCAGTTGAGCGGATCGCTGCCGACGATCGTCACGCAGGCGCTCGCGTCGCCCAGCGGGCACGCGGTGCGACCGGCCACGCACTTCTTCCGGCAGGCGCTGCCGTCGCACGCCTCCCCTGCCAGGCACGCGATGCCGCAGCCGCCGCAGTTTCGCGGGTCGGTCGCGAGGTCGACGCAGCCCTGGCCCCCGCAGCTCGTGAGGCCCGGTCGGCAGACGCACTTGGAGGCGCCGTCGCAGTACTCGTCCGCGGCGCACGACAGGCCGCACCCTCCACAGTTGCGCGCATCCGACCTCGTGTCGACGCACGCTCCCGAGCAGACGGTGGCGCCGCCCGAGCAGACGAGCGCGTCGGGCAGATCGAGCACGTCGTCGGCGTCCGAGGCCGGAGGCGCGTCGGTCGCGGCGTCGTCATAGGGGCTGACGATCGGTTGGGCGTCCGCGTCGAGGGGCCACGGCTCGCGGCTCGAGTAGCCCGCGATCGCCTCGCAGCCCGCGGCGAGGCCGCACACGACGAGCGAGGCGAGCCGCGTCGCTGACGTTCCCGCGCTGGCCTTCATGCTCAGAATCTCCTCACGACGACCACGCCCGCGCCGCCGACGCCGGCGTAGGGCGTCACGATCGTCGTGCGCGCCTCGCGCGACGGCGCGAGCAGATACCAGACCACCCCGCCCCCCGCGACGGCGAGACCGATGCCGGTGAGGATCGTCGAGTTGCGCGCGAGCGACCGCCCCTCGTCGTAGCCGGCGCGATCGCAGTACTGCGCCCCGCAGACCTCCTGCCGCTTCTCGATCGCGGCCACGCCGTAGCCGAGCCCGACCCCCGTGGTGACGATCCCGACGCCCATGGTCACCAGCGCGAGCGTGCGCGGCGATGGGGTGGACGAAGCCTCGCGCGTGCGCGGCGGCGGCGGCGGCGACGCTGGGGCGACCTCCGGCGCGAGCGTGACCGTGACGGTCTCGGTCGTGCGCTCCGGCAGCGTGAAGCGCGCCACGAAGGGCTTTTGCCCCAGCGCTTGCACTTGCACGAGGTGCTCGCCGGGATCGAGATCGATCGCCGCGCCCCAGGCCTCTCGCGGCAATGGTGCGCCGTCGAGCGTGACCGCCGTGCCCGCGGGCGCGGTCACGGGCATCGTCAGCTGGAGGTGCGGCACGCGCGCCTCGAGATCGACGAGCTCGGTGCGCGCGAATTCGGCCCAGAGCTGCCGCTCGGGGCGCGGATCGAGCGGCGCACGGCGGGCGAGCTCGCGGAAGTGTCGCGCGGCGCTCGCCACGCGGCCGAGCGCCTTCTCGACGTAGGCGAGGTTGCGGAGCGCGCCGAGCGCCGCGGGGTAGAGGTCGAACGCGCGTCGAAAGGCGTCCGCTGCCTCGGCGCACACAGCCGCCTCGACCACCGGCACGACCTCGCACTTGCCGAGCTCCATCTTGCGCACGCCTTGGTCGAAGAGGTCGGTCGCCAGCGTGCGCATCCGCTCGTCGGGCTCGGCGTCCTCGGCGCGCGAGGCCGAGGGGGCGAGCGCGGGGCCGAGCAGCAGGAGCAGCCAAGCGAGGCGACGTCGGAGTGGGGCGGCTCGCATCAGAGCTCGTCCTTCTTCTTCCAGAGCAGGTTGGCCTGGTCGCGCACCGAGGAGGGGTGCGCGGTCGGACGCGACCTCGAAAGGGTCGCTCGAGCCACGGGCAGAGCACCGGCAGCGCCGAGCGCGCTCGCAGACGGCGACGCGCTCGGGGCGGCCGTCGCGGTCGCGAGCGCGCGCGGCTCGGGCGGCGTCGGCGGGCTCGCC
>JAJXTK010000176.1 GCA_021783935.1 Myxococcales bacterium
GTGCCAGGCCGGCGGCGTGCGCTGCGCCCCTGAAGACGCGTGCGTCGCGGGCAGCTGCGTCGCGCGCGGGCTCCCCGGGCAGGCGTGCAGCGACGCCGCGCCGTGCGTGCTCGGCGCCGCGTGCAGCGCGGGCACGTGCGTGGCGCCCGCGATCGTCGGCGAGGGGGCCGCGTGCGACGCCGCGCATCGGTGCGCCTATCGCGCCTACTGCCAAGCCGGCAGCTGCGTGCGCGCCTCGCTGCTCGGCGGGCCGTGCACCAACTCCGGCGCGTGCGCGTCGGGGCGGTGCGCGTCGGGCACCTGCGTGCCGCTGCGATCGGACGGCGAGCCATGCGCCGTGGCGCTCGAGTGCGCCTCGGGGCAGTGCGTCGCGGGTGCATGCAAGCCGCTGCCGAGCGCCTGCTTCGGGGGGTAGCCCGAGGCGCGCGTGCGAACCCCGCGGGGCCGATCCAGGCTCCAACCCGCATGCCAGCTGTCGTCGCGCGCGTCCGCGAGCTCTACCGAGAGAGCCGCGCCTTCCGGTGGGCGGTCGAGATCGCGTTCCTGTTCGCGATCGTGCTCGCGATCTCCGCCTTCCAGACGCGCCGGCACCTGCGCGGCCCGCTGCCCGCGCTCTCGCTCACCACGCTCGGCGGCGAGCGGACCTCGCTCGCGGCGGCGTCGGCCGGCAAGCGGACGCTCGTCTACGTCTGGTCGCCGTGGTGCACCGTCTGCAAGGCCGAGTCGCAGAACATCGCGTGGGTGCGCTCGATCGTCGGCGATCACGCGAACGTCGTGTCGATCGCCGCGGGCTGGGAGCGCGTCGAGGACGTCCGGCAGTACGTCGCCGAGCGCGGCGTGCAGTACCCGGTGCTGCTCGGCGGCGAGTCGGTCGCGCGGGCGCTGCGGGTCGAGGCCTTCCCCACGATCTACGTCATCGACGCGCAGGGGCGCATCTCGAGCTCCGTCGCGGGCTACACGACCACGCTCGGGCTGCTCGCGCGGCTGCTCGCCGCTTGAGACGCGCGGCGCGCGGGCCGGCCGGCTCAGCGCGCGCTCGGCTCGGCCGGCAGCGTCCCCTCGAACGCCCACTCGGCCTGAGGGTGGCGTCCGTTCGGCGCCTCGCGCGGGCGCAGCGGCTCGGGCAGGTCCTCGACCTCGCCCGGGTGCCCGATCGCGATCATCAACAGCGGCTCGAGCTCGGAGGTGGCGCCGAGCGCCTCCGCGGCGCGCGCGTGGTCGAAGCCGGCCATCCCGTGGATCACGAGCCCCATCGACTGGCCTTGCAGCGCGAGGCTCATCCACGCCGCGCCGAGGTCGAGGGGCGCCGTCGGCACGCGCTCCCCCTTGTCGTTCACGACCTTCGCGAAGCCGACGAGCAGCGCGCCGGCGCGCTGGCACCAGACCTGGTTTCCAGGCGCGAGGAGCGCGAGCAGACGATCGAACGACGCGGTGTGCGCGAGCCCATAGGCGAACCGCCAAGGCTGCGAGTTCGCGGCGGATGGCGCCCAGCGCGCGGCCTCGAGGAGGCTTCGCAGCGTCGAGGCCTCGAGCGGCGCGCCGCTCATCGCGCGCGGCGAGTGGCGCTCGAGGAACATGGGGAGGATCGGGTGCTCGGCGTGGCGAGTCATGCGAGCCTTGGATGTAGCGTTCGGCCGAAGCGTCACCCGAGCGACCGGCCGAAGTCGCCGAGCCCCGTTCACGCGCCGCGCGCGCGCCGCAGCAGGGTGAGCTGCCCCGGCGCCGCGTGCCATTGCCGCTCGTAGTAGAAGCGCAGGAACGCGGGGCACTGCTCCTCGTAGAGCGTCTCGGCGACGCGATCGGCCTCGGCGATCATCGCGGCTTCGACCTCGCAGAGCACCGCCGTGATCTCCCCGAGGCGCCCGGTGAGCGCGACGTGGCGGCAGCCGCAGTGGCTCTGGCAGCGATCGCGCAGCGCGCAGGCGGCGCAGGTCTCCTCGACGCGGTCCTTCTGTGTCTGCATCGCGCGCGCGCGGACCTGGTCGACGCCGCGATCGACGTCGCCGATGCACAGCTCGTCCCGATCGTCTTCGCCGACCATCTGCGCGCACGGGTACAGGCGCCCCGAGGGGGCGACGGCGAGCTCTTCGCCGCCGAGGGTGCAGCGCGAGGGGCAGGGCATGCCCCCCTTGAGGTGCGAGAGGATCTTCGCGTGCAGCGGCTCGACCGCGATCGCCTCGCCGGCGCGAAACCGCTCGATCCACGCGTCGCCGAGCGCGCGCAGCCCGCCGCGCAGGTCGTCGAGATCGCGCTCGGTCCAGTCGTCACGGAAGTTGGGCGCGACGAGGATGCGCCGCGCGCCGAGCGGCAGCAGCGTGCGCAGCGTGTCGCCGAGGCGCGCCGCGGTCTCCTTGGAGGCGACGGCCGCGAGGTGAAGGGGGATCCCCGCAGCGCGCAGCGCCTCGAGCCCGGCGAGCGCGCGATCGAAGCTCCCGCGCCCGGCGGCGTCGACGCGATGCGCGTCGTGCACCTCGCGCGGCCCGTCGATCGAGACGAAGGCGGCCGAGGCGCGCGGCGCGCCGAGCGCGGCGAGCAGCGGGCGAGCTCGCGGCTCGGCGAGCAGGGTGGCGTTGGTGTTGAGCACGAAGCGGAGCGCTGGGCGCGGCGCGTCGCTCACGCGCTCGACGGCGCGCTCGGCGTGCTCGATCGCCGCGAGGATGAGGTCCGGGTGGAGCGTCGGCTCGCCGCCGAAGAAGCCGAGATCGAGCTGGCGCGGGCGCTTGGCGAGCGCGAGGTCGATCGCCTTGCGCATGACGTCGTCGGCCATGCGACGGGAGAATTTGTCGCCGGCGTAGCAGTAGGCGCAGCGCAGGTTGCAGTGGTGATCGAGGACGAGCGTGAGCTCCATGCTCAGTCGGCGACGGCGGAGTCGGCGTCGGCATCGGCATCGGCTTCGGCATCGGCGTCGGCTTCGGCTCCGGCACCGGCATCGGCTCCGGCTCCGGCTTCGGCTCCGGCATCGGCATCGGCTCCGGCTCCGGCTCCGGCATCGGCTCCGGCATCGGCTTCGGCACCGGCATCGGCTCCGGCTTCGGCTCCGGCATCGGTCGCGACCGCGGCGTCGGCGTCGGCTTGCGGGGTGGCGGAATCGGGGGCGCCGTCGGGGAGCGTGAGGCCTCCCGACTCCGCGACGTACGCGTCGGCGGGGTCTCGATTCGGCGCGTAGGGCAGCGGGGCGCCGCCGGCTGGGTTCGGTGCGTCACCGATGGGCCCGAGGCTGCAACCGGTGGCCACGAGCGCGCCGAGGGCGACGATCGCGCGCGGATACGAAGGGGCGCGTTGCGCCGCGAAGGGACGGGGTGGTCGCTGCCGCAGGCTCATGTTTCGGCTCCGCCGTCGAAGGGGGCGGGGGCGCCGCCGCCGAAGAAAGAATGGCCCGCGTCGACCCGCGTGTCGACCGCGACGGGCGGCGGGGCGACGGCGCCGCTCGTCGCGACGACGAGGCTCCACGGGCTCAGGCCATGGACGCCGCGCGCGCCGCGGGCGGGGCTCATGGCGCCCCTGGCGAGCCCGAGAGGCGTGCGTCGGCATCCGACGTCGCCTTCGCGCGCGACAGCAGCTCGGCGAGCGCGGCGATGAGCCGGTCGATGTCGACCGGCTTCGCGAGGTGGAGCTGGAAGCCTGCGGCGAGCGCGCGTCGGCGATCGTCTTCACCCGCGAGCGTCGTGAGCGCGAGCGCCGGCACGTCGCCGCCACGCTCCGCGCCGCGCGCGCGGATCTGCGCGAGCAGGGCGTAGCCGTCCCCGTCGGCGAGCGCCGGGTCGCAAACGAGCACGTCCGGCGCCCTATCCTCGAACCGCGCCAACCCTTGCGCGGAGGACTCGGCCGTGCGCACGGCGGCGCCGGCGAGCCCGAGCGCCGCGACGAGCGCTTCGCGCGTCCACGGATCGGGGTCCACGATCAAGACGCTCGCGCCGCCGATGCCGCGCAGCACCGACGCCGCGGAGAAGCGAGGATCGGCAGGAATGGGCGTGCCCTTCGAGCGGGCCTTCACCAGCGGCAGCGTGAAGGTGAACGTCGAGCCCTTGCCGACGCCTGCGCTCGCGACCTCGAGGTTTCCGCCGTGCTCCTCGACGACGTGCTTCGCGATCGCGAGCCCGAGCCCGAGCCCGCCGTGCGCCCGGGTCGTCGCGTGCCCCTCCTGCGAGAACCTCTCGAAGACCCGCGGGAGGAACTCGGGCTCGATGCCGATGCCGTTGTCGCTCACGCGCACGCGTGCGCGCGCCCGACCGTCGACCGAATCGACCGAATCGACCGAGACGCGAATCATGCCTTGCTCGGGCGTGAACTTGATCGCGTTGTTCAGCAAGTTCCAGAGCACCTGACGCACGCGGACCGCGTCGGCCCACACGGGCGGGAGCGCGTCGTCGAGCTCGAGGACGAGCTCGATGCGCTTCTTGGCGAGCGCCGCGCCGACCATCTCGCGCGCCGAGCGGATCACGGGCGCGAGCTCCACCGCCTCCGGCTCCATCTTGAGCTTGCCGGTCACGATGCGCGAGACGTCGAGCAGATCGTCGATGAGCTGCGCCTGCGCCAGCGTGGCGCGCTGGATGGCCTCCCCGACGCGCCGGAGCCCTTCGCCGCTCAGGTTGCCGCGACCGAGCAGCTGCCCCTGCAGGAGCAGCGACGAGAGCGGGGTGCGCAGCTCGTGCGAGAGCGTCGCGAGGAAGATGTCCTTGGTGCGATTGGCCTCCTCGGCCGCCCGCTTCGCAGTCTCCGCTTCGGCGAGCAACCGCGCGCGCTCGCTCTCGGCGCGCGCCCGCTCGGTGATGTCCTCGATCGCGAGCAGCACCATCGCCTCGCCCGTGGGCGAGAGGACGGTCCGCGCAGACAGCGACGCCGCTCGTCGCCCGACTTCCGGGAGGTCTCGCACGAGCTCGAGCCCCTCGAGGCGAGCGGCCTGCCCATTCGTCGGCGCCAGCGCAGCGCGGAGCTCGGGCGCGTCCCACGCGCCGGCGAGCAGCTCGAACACGCTCCGGTCGACGGTCTCGTCCCCCGACACCTCGAAGGCGGCGTAGTACGCGGCGTTCGCCGAGACGACGTGCGCGCGTGGATCGAGCATGACGAGCGGCGTTCGCACGGCCTCGAGCGCGCTCGTCGCGAAATCGCGCGCCCACTCGGCGGCGAGGAGCGCCGTCTTCAGCGCGTCGATGTCCACGATCGACAGCACCGCGCCGTCGATCTGCTTTTCGACCGTCGTGTAGGGGCGAATCTGCAATCGGTACCAACGCCCCTCGGTGTCCTGGACCTCCCACTGCTGCATCTCGAGTCCGTCGATGACCTCCGCGATCCGCGCGTCGAGGTCGGCGAGGCGGAGGTTCGGCTTGATGTCGTCGATCGGCCGGCCGACGTCGGTCGGCAGCAGGTTCAGGATGGGCCTCGCCTTGGGCGTGAAGCGCCGGATGCGACGCGCGCCGTCGACGATGACGATCGGGACCTCGACGCTCGCGAGGATGTTGAGGATGTCGCCGCTGACGTGGTTCAGCTCCAGGTTGCGCGACTGCAGCTCCTCGTTGAGCGAGGTCAGCTCCTCGTTGGTCGACTGGAGCTCCTCCTTCGCGGTCTCGAGCTCCTCGTTGAGGCTCTGCAGCTCCTCGTTGGTCGCGACCAGCTCCTCGTTGCTCGCCAAGAGCTCGTCGTTCGTGCGCGCGTTCTCGGCGATGATCGACTGCAGGTAGTCCTTCGCCCCCTCGAGCTCGCCTCGCAGCCGCAGCAGGCGCGCGTCGTCGGGCTGCAGCTCGTCTGGCGCGCTCGCTCCCGCCTCCGGCTGCGGCGGCGCCTTCGCCGCTTGCGTCTGCGGCCCGCCGAGCTCCTCGAAGAGGACCGCGAAGCTGCTGTCGCGCGCATCGGCCGACGTCGCGAGGGGAATGACGACGAGGTTGCAGCGCCGCAGCACGCCGTCCGATCGGATCTCCAGCGCCTCTCGGCGAACGGGGGAACGTCGCTCCTTGGCTTGCGCCATCGCGATTCGCAGCTCCCCGAGCAACCCCTCGCGCGCCATCCGGAAGAGGTTGTGCTGCGGCTGACCTGCGGCCGGCTCGAGGTACGGGCCGGTTCGTCCGCGGAAGTGGAGGATCTCGCCGCGCTCGTTCACGACCACGCCCGGGGGGGCGTACCGATCGAGCAGCACCCCCTCCGCCCGCCGCACGACGTCGCTGGTAGTCGGCGCCGGCGCCGAGCCGCCGAGGGGGCGCATCGCGGCCGGCTGAGCGTCGCGCGCGGGCGCGAGGTGGATCGCGCTGCGCGCGGCCGAGCGCGCGAAGATCTTGCTTTCGCGATCGACCAGCGAGAACAGGTTGGTCGTCTCCACGATGCTCTCGGCGCGACCGAGCAGGAGGAAGCCGGGCAGATTCAGCGCGAAGTGGAACGCGCCGAGCACGCGCTGCTGCAAGGCGGGGTTGAAGTAGATGAGCACGTTGCGGCAGCTCACGAGGTCGAGCCGCGAGAACGGCGGGTCGCTCGCGAGGTCGTGGCGGACGAACGCGCACAGTTCGCGGACGGACTTTCGGACGCGATAGCTGCCCCCGTCGAGCTTTTCGAAGAAGCGCGCGAGGCGGTCTGCGCCGACCTCGCGCACGATCGCATCGGAGTACACGCCGGCGCGAGCCTTCGCGATGGCCTTCTCGCTGACGTCCGTCGCGAAGATCTGGATCGGCACCTTCGCGCCGCGAGCGTGCTCGGCCAGGAACTCGAGCAGACAGATAGCGAGCGAGTAGACCTCCTCGCCGGTGGAGCAGCCGGCGACCCACAGCCGGATCGGCCCGCCTTCGTGTTTGGCCTCGAGGATCGCGGGGAAGGCGACTTCTTTCAGCTTCTCGAGCTCGGCGGCGTCGCGAAAGAACGACGTGACGTGGATCAGCAGGTCCTCGCAGAGCGCGTCGATCTCCTCGCGATCGGCCCGGAGCAGCGTCACGTAGTCGCCGAGCGTGGGCTGCATCCGCAGCGCCATGCGGCGGGCGAGGCGGCGCTGGAGGCTCGGCAGCTTGTAGGCGCTGAAGTCGGCGCCGACCGCGGTCCGCAGCAGGACGAACAGCCGCCTCAAGTCGTCGCCGTCGTCGGCGATCGCGAGCACCGCGGCAGAGCGTTCCAGCCGCTCCACGCGGACGTAGGGGTGCCGGGCAACTCGCACGAGCTCCTCGGCGAGACGCGCGATCGGCAGGACGAAATCGACGACGCCCGCGTGCACCGCCGCGTTGGGCATGCCGTCGAACTTCGCGGTCGCCGGGTCCTCGGCGAAGGTGATCCCCCCCTCGTCCTTGATCGCGCGCAGCCCTTGGGAGCCGTCGGAGCCCGTGCCCGTGAGCACCAGGCCGATGGCCTGGTTGCGCCGATCGGCCGCGAGCGCACGAAAGAAGAAGTCGATCGGGAGGTGTGGCCTCGGCGCGTCGGGCGGCCGTCGGAGCACTGCGAGCGTGCCGTGCAGGATGCCGACGTCGGCGTTCGGCGGGATGACGTAGACGTGGTCGGGCTCGACCTTCACGCCGTCTCGGATCTCCTCGACCTGCATGCCCGTCGTTCGTCGAAGCACCTCGCTCAGCAAGCTCTCGTGGGTGGGTTCGAGGTGCTGGATGAGGACGAACGCCAAGCCGGAGCGCTGCGGGATGCCTCGAAGCAGCTCCGAGAAGGTCGCCATGCCGCCCGCGGATGCCCCGACGCCGACGATCGGGAAGCCCAGCGCAGAGCCCGCGTCGGGGGACGTCGCGTCGGCGCGCGACGCGCCTGATCGCTGTTTGCGCTTGGAAGTCTTCATGAGCCCCTCGGTGATCACCGCGATCGCGCGTCGCTGGCGCGCCCGTCGTTCGATGCGGTCCGACGCCGGTTCGTTGGGCTGGTCGCCGCCCGTTCGTGCTCCGGGCGGACGCGTCGACGCCCGCCGACCGCGAGCCCCTCGCCGTCGAGCCTGACGGCTTAGCACGGCGCCGTTCGGGTTCTCCCGGGTCCGCCGACGCACGCGTTGCACCGCGATGCTCGCGCGGCGCGCTCGGCGACCGCGCGGCCATTGCGCGGCCCGGTCTTCCCCTCGTGACGAGATCGGAGAGATCGCGCCTCCGTCGGCGTCGAGCCGAGCATGACTATTGCCGTCCCAACCGGGCGGGGTGCAATCCGCGAAGAACGGCTTGGGCTCTTTGCGGCAGTGAGGGCGGCGCGGAGCGCGCCCGCGTTGCTCGTCAGCGGACCGCGAGGCTCAAGGCGCTCGCGTCGTCCCTCGACGCTTCGGCGGCAGCCTGGACGATCGACGTCATCGGACTCGGTCCATCCGCCCTGAGCAACGCCAAGACCCGCGACTCGCCGGCGTCGCCACCCCACACCCCGTCGGACACGAGCGCGAGGCGATCTCCCCGTTCGATCGTCGACGTGGCACCGACGCTCTGCAGCCGATCGCCGGCGCCGAGGAGCGCCGTGGTCACGCCAGGGTGCGCCTCGGCCTCGTCGTGACGCCCCTCGGCTCGGAGCATGGACGAGAGCGTCTGGTCCGGCGCGAGCAACGTCAGCCTGCCCGCGCGCAGCAGGTACGCGCGGCTGCTGCCGCACTGCTCGATGAACACGCGTCCGAGCTCGCAGCTCAGCGCCGTCAACGACGTGAAGCAGTGTCCGAGAGAGCGGCCGCGAAGCGCCTCCCAGCGCGCAGGACGAACGGCATCGGCGGCGAGCTGCGCCGCTCGAACCCCACGGCCTCGACCCAAGGCGTCGCGAAGGCGTCGCTCCAGAACGCGGCAGACGTGATCCGCCTCGCTCATCGCCTCGTGAAGGCGGCTGCCGGCGTCGCCGGGCGCGCTCTCGAACGCGGCGCGCAGACGCTCGAGGGCGGGCTCGACCCCGAACGGCGCGTGATAGCCGCCGTAGCCCGGACCGGAGGCGTCGGCCAAGCAGCCGAGCAGCTTCGCCTCGTCCCAGACCACGCGGTCGTCGTTCTCGCCCCCACGGTGCCCGCACGCGCTGGCGGTCCCGACCAGAGCGAGGCGGGGTGGCTCCACGCTCCTCAGCGTGCGGCAGCGGGCGCTGCGCGTCCAACGCGGACCTCGCGCGAGCGACCTCGAACCTCGCCGACGATCGCGGACCACGGCCGGGGGCCGCATCGCCGAGCGCCCGCGCGCTTCGAGCGGCCGGCCTGCGCGCGCTACCATGCGCGGCGATGACGGCGCACGAGCGGCTCTCGGCAGAGGCGTACTTCGAGAACGACACCTTCTCGGCGCTCGAGCTCGCGGGGCTCGATCTGTCGCGCAAGGAGTTCCAAGGGTGCACCTTTCGCCACGCGAAGCTGCCCGACAGCCGGTGGACGGGCGCGGTGCTCGAGGACTGCACCTTCGAGCTCTGCGATCTCTCCAACGGCGTCTTGAAGGGGACGGCCGCGCGCGACGTCCGCTTCTCCGAGTGCAAGCTCGTCGGCGTCGACTGGTCGGGGCTCGCGCCGGGGGCGCGCGTCGAGTTCGACGGGTGCGACCTTCGCTACGCCTCGTTCGCTGCGATGCACCTCCGCAAGACGCGCCTGGTGCGCTGCAACCTCGCGGAGGCGACCTTCGCCGACGTCGATCTCACCGAGTCCGATTTCGAAGACAGCGACCTTCCGGGGTGCAGCTTCCGCGACTGCGTCCTGCGCGGCGCCGACCTCTCCCGCGCGCGCGGCGTGCTCGTCGACCCCGCCAAGAACCGCGCCCGCGGCGTGCGTGTGTCCATCGAGGCCGCCGTGCTCCTCGCGCGCTCCGCGGGCATGGTCGTGAGCGGGCTCGACGAGCCCGACACGCGCTCGAAGCGGCGCTCGTGAGGCGCCTCGCTACGCCCCGAACCACCCGCGCGCACCCGCGACCCAGGTCGGCTCGGGGGCGCCGAGCACGTCGGCGTAGTTCACCAGGGCGAGCTCCTCGATCTCGAAGCGCGGCGCGTCGATGAGCGCCGAGAGGGTCGCGCCGACGTCGCGAAAGTCGCTCCGATCCGCCGCGCACAGCGCGAGGAAGCCGGCCACGTCTCGGCCCGCGATCGCCTGCAACTGCGCCTCGATCCGCGCGCGCGCGCGCCGCAGCGTCTCGGGGCGCTCGCGCGGCTCGAGATCGCCTTGGGTGTCGTAGCCGACGCCGTGGTGGATCGGATCGGTCGTCGCGACGAGCGCGGCGCCGCGGGCGCGCAGCGCGCGCAGCTCGTCGAGGCCGGGCAGGTCGTCGACGCGCGGGCCGACCAGGAACGCATAGC
>JAJXTK010000177.1 GCA_021783935.1 Myxococcales bacterium
GACGACCGCCGCGGTGCCGGTCATCCCCGAGAGCATGCGCGCCGTCTCGCGCAGCACGTTCGATCCGGGCTCGAGCCCCGCGAAGCGCCCCTCGATCCCCTCGCGCTGCTCGCTGGTGAGCTGGCGAACCTTCATGAGCGCGTCGATGAAGACGCGGAAGGCGCGATCGGTCGGCACGCGCCCCGCCGAGGCGTGCGGCTGGCGCAGGTAGCCGGCCTCCTCGAGATCGGCGAGCACGTTGCGAATCGTGGCGGGCGACAGCTCGAGGTCGAACTTCTTGGCGAGCGTGCGGCTGCCGACCGGCTCGCCGCTCGAGATGAACTCGGTGACGATCGCGTAGAGGATCTTCCGGGCGCGCGCGTTGAGTTCCACCCGCATCGTCGACCCGTCGATGCTAGCACCGCGCGGCGCAGCGGCTCACGGCTCGGCCGCAACGCCGGCAGGCGCGTCCGCGGGGCCCGACGTCGGTGGATGGCTCGCGTCGCAGCTCGGCGCGGCGCCGTCGGCGACGCGGCACGCGCCGGTCAGCAGCCCGCCGAAGGGCTTGGGCGCGCGCTCGAGCTTCTCTGCGACGACGTCGTCCGCGCTCGGCAGCGTGCGCAGGCGCAGCGACGTCGCGTCGCGATCGGTGAACAGGAGCGAGTAGCCGTAGCGCACCCAGCTCGGCGGCGAGCCCGCGGCGAGCCCCGCCCCCCACCCGAAGCGCAGGCGCGCGATCATCGCGACGCGCGTCCAGACGTTGCGCAGCGGATCGTAGGAGCACGCGTTGGTCATGCCGACGCTCCACCCGTGCCCTTGGTTCGAGATGAAGTTGCCGAGCGAGCGATACACCGGCACGCCGCGCCCGACCGCGCGGCCGCCGCCGGCCTTGGCGTCGCCGAGCGGCGCCGGCGCGCGCACGATCTCGACGTCGTCGGGCACGTGCGGGTGCGAGACGATCACCGCGTCGACGTAGGCGGCCGCCGCGCTCGCCTGCTCCATGACCTGCGGCAGCTGCGCGCGGTACTCGCCGCCGCCATGCAGGAAGGCGACGCGCGCGTCGCAGCCGTCCCAGCGCCCCGCGGCCCCGAGCTGCGCGTGCAAGGTCGAGAGCCCCGCCGCTCCGAGCTCCGCGACGGCCACGCGCGCCCCGCCGCCCTCGGGGGCGCCGTCGGTGCAGGCCCGCTGCTTGCGCCCCTTGTCGTTGAGGAACGTGGTCCACGCGACCAGGCAGACCTTGTGGCCGCCTCGATCGGCGAGCTCGACGCGCTTCCAAGGGTCATCGCGCGCGACGCCGACGAGCTTCGCGCCCTGCCGCTCGGCCTCGGCGAGCGTGCCGGCGAGCCCCTGCGGCCCGAGATCGCAGGCGTGGTTGTTCGCGCCGACGAACGCCGACGCGCGCGAGGCCTTCTGCAGGTCGTCGAGCCACGCCGGCGTGCCGGCGTAGGCGAGCAGGTGCTTGTCGCCGATGCCTGGCAGCGCCCTGCGATCGCCGATCGGCCCCTCGAGGTTCACCACCCGCGCGTCGGCCGCGCCCCAGTATCCGGGCATGGCCGCGAGCACCTCGGCCATCGGCGCGGCGAGCACGCGCTGCTGCGGGATCGCGTCCCCCGCGAGCGCGACGTCGATCGTGGTCGGCCCGGCGACGATGGGCGCCCCGCCGCCGACGGAAGCCGACGCGCTCGCCGAAGCGGGGAGCTCGCTGACGTCGCCGACGATCGCGGTCGAGCTCGAGCCCGAGGGCTGCGGCGGCTCGTGATCGGCGCGCGCCTTGCCGCACGCGGGCAGGGCCAGCGCGAGGCAGGGCAGGACGACACGACGGAGCACGGCGCCTTCCGTATGGACGATCCGTCGAGAGAAGTCACGCAAACGGCGGGCTACGCCCTTCACGCCGCGGGGCCGTCGTGGGAGATGCTGCGCATGGGGCAGCCCTTGCTCGTCCGGGACGTCGAGACCCTGCGTGAGAAGCTCGGCGCCGCGCGCGAGCGAGGCCTGCGCGTAGGGCTCGTCCCGACGATGGGGGCGCTGCACGACGGGCACCTCGCGCTCGTGCGCGAGGCAAGGCGGCGCGCGCAGCTCGTCGTGTTGACGATCTTCGTGAACCCCACGCAATTCGGCCCGAACGAGGACTTCACGCGCTACCCGCGCACGCTCGAGGCCGACCTCGCGCGCTCCGCCGAGGCCGGCGTCGACGTGGTCTTCGCGCCGAGCGACCCGAGCGTGCTCTACCCGGCCGACGAGGAGACGCGCGTGCGCGTCGGCGCGACGGCGCAGCACCTCGAGGGGGCCTTCCGGCCGGGGCACTTCGAAGGCGTCGCGACGATCTGCGCGAAGCTGTTTGCGGTCACCGGCCCGTGCGTCGCCGCGTTCGGCCGCAAGGACTACCAGCAGCTGCGCGTCGTCACGCGCCTGGTGAAGGACCTCTTCTTGCCGGTCGAGATCGTGCCGTGCACCACGCAGCGCGAAGCCGACGGCCTCGCGCGATCGTCGCGCAACGCCTACCTCTCGCCCGCCGATCGCGAGCGCGCCCGCGCCCTCCCGACGGGCCTCGCGGCGGCCGTGCGCGCCTTCGAGGCCGGCGAGCGGCGGGCCGACGCGCTGCTCGCGCTGGCCAAGGCGCCCATCGAGGCCGTCGCCGCGTCGTTCGACTACGTCGCGCTCGCCGACGCCGACTCGGTCGCCCCCTACCCGCCCGGCGCGCTCCTCGGCGAGCGCGCGCTGCTCGCGGCGGCCGTGCGCGTCGGGGCCACGCGCTTGATCGACAACGTCGTGCTCGGCGAGGAGCGCGGGCCTGCGGCCCTCGTCGCGTAGCGCCCGCGGGCCGAGATCTTGCCGGTCATTGCGCCGGCGCTGCGGAGGTCTCGGGACCGAGGCCTCGCGCCGCAGGTCAACACGCCTGCCCGCCGCTGCTACATTGTCGACGCCATGCGCGTCGCCCAGCTCCGCCGCGAGACCAAGGAGACCGACGTCGAGGTCACGCTCGACCTCGATGGCCACGGCGCGCACGACGTGCAGACGCCGCTGCCGTTCTTGACCCACATGGTCGAGCAGCTCGCCAAGCACGGGCTCTTCGACCTCACCGTGCGCGCCCGCGGCGACGTCGAGATCGACGGCCACCACGTGACCGAGGACCTCGGCTTCGTCCTCGGGCAGTGCATCGCCACGGCGCTCGGCGATCGCGCCGGCATCCGCCGCTACGGCTGGGCGCTCTTGCCGATGGACGAGGCGCGCGTCGCCGTGACCATCGACCTCGGCGGCCGCCCGTTCTTCGTGTGGGAGGCCGCGCTGCCGAAGGCGAAGATCGGCGCCTTCGACGTCGAGCTCGCCGAGGTCTTCTTCGAAGCGATCGCGCGCGGCGCCCGGTGCAACCTGCATGTCGTCAAGGAGCGCGGCGACAACCTCCACCACCTCGTCGAGGTCACGTTCAAGGCCTTCGCCAGGGCGCTCGAGGCCGCGACCAGGCTCGACCCGCGCGTCGGCGGCGTCCCCTCGACCAAGGGGACGTTGACCTCATGAGCGCGCCCCACGAGTGGCGCGAGCTCGTCGTCGTCGATCTCGGGCTCGGCAACCTCCGCAGCGTCGAGCGCGCGGTGCTGGCGGCCTCGGAGGGGCTCGGCGTCGCGCCCGAGACCTCCGCGCAGGCCGACGTCGTCGCGCGGGCCAAGCGGCTGATCGTGCCCGGACAGGGGGCCTTCCGCGACGGCGCGGCCGCGCTCGCCGCGAACGGCGGCGCGCTCGCGCAGGCGATCCGCGCGCACCTCGCGGGCGGCCGGCCGTACCTCGGCATCTGCCTCGGGCTGCAGCTCCTGCTCGAAGAGAGCGACGAGGCGCCCGGCGCGCGTGGGCTCGGTGAGATCGCGGGGCGCGTGGTGCGGCTCGCGCCCGAGACCGTCGTCGAGGGGGGCCTCGCGCGCCGCCTCAAGGTCCCGCACATCGGCTGGAACCAGCCCGAGTGCCTGCCAGGGCGCGCGGGCGACGAGCTCGGCAGCCTGCTCGCCGACGCCGGCGAGGCGCCGTGGTTCTACTTCGTGCACAGCTACCAGGCGATGCCGGACGATCCGACGCTGGTCGCCGCGACCGCGAGCTACGGGTGCCTCGAGATCACCGCGGCGATCGTCCGCGACAACCTGATCGCCACGCAGTTCCACCCCGAGAAGAGCCAGAAGGCGGGGCTGTCGTTGCTCCGCCGTTGGCTCGCCTACCGCCCGTGACCGCCCGAGGGGGCCCGATGCAGCTCATCCCCGCCATCGACCTGCTCGGCGGCGACGTCGTTCGCCTGCGCCAGGGGGACTACGGCGCGGTCACCCGCTACGATCTCGATCCGGTCGCGTACGCCGAGGCGCTGCGGGGCATGGTCGCACGGCTGCACGTCGTCGACCTCGACGGCGCGCGCACCGGCGAGCGCACGCAGCGCGCCCGCATCGCCGAGATCTGCGCCGCGTTCGGCGACGGCGTGCAGGTCGGCGGCGGGGTGCGCGATCGCGACGCGGTCGAGTCGCTGCTCGACGTCGGCGTCGCGCGCGTCGTCCTCGGCACCACGGCGGTGCGCGATCCGCGCGAGGCGCGCGCGATCGTCGAGGCCTTCCCGGGGCGCGTGATCCTCGCGGTCGACGCGCGCGACGGCAAGGTCGCGATCGACGGCTGGACGACCTCGTCCGAGCTCACCGCGCTGGACGTCGCGCTCGCGTTCGACGGCGCGCCGATCGACTCGCTCCTCTTCACCGACGTCGCGCGCGACGGCACGCGCCGCGGGCCCGCGATCGAGTCGACGGCGCAGCTCGCCGAAGAGAGCCGTCGACCGGTGCTCGCGTCGGGGGGAGTGGGCAAGCTCGAAGACCTGCGCACGCTCGCCGCCGCCGCGCCCCGCGGCATCCTCGGCGTCGTCGTCGGACGCGCGCTCCTCGACGGGAGCATCGATCTCGCCACGGCGATCGCGGCCTGCGCGGGGTGAGCTTCCAACCCCACGGCGCCCGACGCATCGTGAAGATGTGAGCCGCTCCGAGCTCGACCTCATGGCCCTCGGCACCGCGCGCGCGGCGCCGTCGGCCCAGCTCGTTGAGATCGGGCAGGATCGCGTGCGCCACCTGCGCGACGGCGACGAGTGCTACCCCGCGATGCTCGCCGCGATCCAGGCCGCGCGCCGCGAGATCGTCGCGGAGTTCTATTGGTTCGCGTCCGACACGGTGGGGCGCCTGTTCGTCGACGCGCTGCGGGCCCGCGCCACGGCTGGCTGCACCGTGCGGGTGGTCTACGACGCGATCGGCAGCCGCCCCATCGACGACGAGATGTTCGACGATCTGCGCGCCGCCGGCGCCGACGTGCGCGAGTTCCACCCGCTGCGCGGCGCCCTGCACAAACGGGTCGGCGGGCGCTGGTTCGTCCGCGATCACCGCAAGCTGCTGGTGTGCGACGGCGAGGTCGGCTTCACCGGCGGGCTCAACATCGGCCGCCCTTGGGCCTCGCGCGACCAAGGGGGCGACGGCTTCCGAGACGACATGGTCGAGGTGCAGGGGCCGGCGGCGCGCGAGCTGCGGGCCGCCTTCTACCAGACGTGGGCGCGCGTGCTGCGCTGGCGCGAGCGCAAGGACCCGAGCAAGCTCCCGCCCGAGGCGACCCTCGAGCTCAAGCGCGCGCCCGAGCGCGACGTCTGGGTGATCGCGAACCGCCGGCGCCCGCGCGGCCGCGCGATCCGGGCGACCTACCTGCGGTGGATCCACGGGGCCGAGCGCACGATCGATCTCGTGCACGCCTACTTCGTGCCCGACGCGGTGATACGACGCGCGCTCGTCGAGGCGGCCCGACGCGGCGTTCGCGTGCGCGTGCTCGTGCCCGAGGTCTCCGACCTGCCGTTCGTGCAGTGGGCGTGCGAGGCGACCATCGCGCGCCTGCTGCCCCACGGCGTCGAGGCGTACGCCTACCGCGGCGCCGTGCTCCACTCGAAGCTCGCGGTGGTCGACGACGAGCTCGTCACCATCGGCTCCTACAACCTCGATCGACGCAGCTCGCGCGCGAACCTCGAGGTGAACGTCGCGGCGCGCTCGGCCGAGCTCGCGCGCGTGGTGCGCCGCTCGATAGAGCAAGATCTCGCCCACTCGGTGCGCTGGACCGACGCCGAGCTGCGCGCGCGCGGCCTCTTCTGGCGCCTGGTCCGCGCCTTCGCGCTGCTCTTCGCGCGGTGGCTGTGACGCTAGCGCCGGTCGGCGCGCGCGCGCGGCGGCGGGGTGAGCTGGTCGCTCGAGCCAGGGCGCGCGGCCGGGGTCGGCTCCTTCGGCTGCGGCAGCCGCATCGTGAAGGTCGTGCCCTGCGCCGACGAGGTCGCCTCGATCGTGCCGCCGTGGTCCTCGGCGATCTTCTTCACGATGGCGAGGCCGAGGCCGGTGCCGCCGGCCTTTCCCGCCGTGACGAACGAGCGGAACAGGCGCGCCTGCACCTGCGGCGGGAGCCCCGGCCCGTCGTCGGCGACGCGGATGACGAGGTCGTCGCCGTCGCGGCTGACGCTCAGCTCGAGTCGGCCGCCGCCGCGCTCCTCCATCGCCTCGAGCGCGTTGCGCGCGAGGTTGTGGACGGCGCGCGTGATCTTGGACTCGTCGAGGCGCGCCTTGCCGCGGTCGAGCACCTCGACGCGCAGCTCCACCTTCGACTCGCGCGCCTCGATCTCCCTGCGCAGCTGCGCCTCGAGCTCGGCGAAGAGCTGGGCGAGGTAGACGCGGCGCACCAGCACCGAGCGCTCACCGCGCGCGAAGGCGAGCACCTCCTTCTGCATCGCCGAGATGTGGTCCAGCTGCCGGAGCACCAGCTCCGACATCTCTTCACGCGAGGCCGGGTCCTCCTCCGACGCCATCATCTGCACGTAGCCGCCGATGACCGTCATCGGCGTCTTCAGGTCGTGCATGATGCTCGAGAGCAGCGAGCCGATGGTCGAGAAGCGCTCCTGCATCACCTCGTGCCGACGCGCGCCCTGGAGCTGCAACCCCGTCGAGGCGTTCAAGGCGACGAGCTTCAACAGCTCGAGGTCGTCGCTCGCGAACGGGCGGTCGCCGGGGCGACGAAAGACGCCGAGCGCGCCGAACGGATGGTCGTGCTCGTCGAGCAGCGGCACGACGGCCGCCGGGCAGTGGATGTCGGCGATCGACGGGAAGAGCGCCCGCGCGATGCGCATGCTGTTGCGCGGATCGGCGCCGAGATCGTCGACGACGAGCGCCTGCGAGCTGACCATGGCGGCGCCCGCGAGCCCCTCGCCGGCCTTCACGCGCAGCTTCTTGAGCATGGCCGTCTCGGCCGAGACCGCGTGCAGCGATAGCCGCGGCGGCGGCGCGAACGAGTCGTGGGGCGCGCGGGCGACGGCGGACGTGTCAGCGCCGACGTGGAACAGGTTGGAGTCGCCCGACTCGTCGGACAGCACGACGTACGCCGTGCGGGCCGCCACGGCGCGCGCCGCTTCCGGGAGGATCGCGACCGCCAGCTCCTCCTCGGTGGCCGCGCGCCCCGACGCGCGCTCGAGGGCGAAGAGGATGTCGAGGTCTTGGACCTTCTTCTCGAGCGCCGCGCGCGCCTCGCTGAGCGCGCGGTTGTTCTCGAGGAGCGACTGGAACAGGCGGGCCTGCTCGATGCTCATGGCGGCGTGCGCGCCGAGCGCCTGCAAGAGCGCCTCGTCCTCCTCGTCGAAGACGGGCCAGTCGTCCTCCCCCGGCTCGCGCTCCGCCGCGCCGTCGTTCGAGCGCTTGTTGAGCACCTGGATGACGCCGATGATCTTGCCGTCCTTGTCGCGCATCGGCACCGCGAGCACCGAGCGCGTCCGGAAGCCCGTGCGCTCGTCCCACGCGCGTGAGAAGCGCGGATCGTCGTAGGCGTCGTGGACGTTGAGCGGCTGCCCGGTGGCGGCGACCTCGCCGGCGATCCCTTGCCCGAGCTGCAGGGTGATCGCGCCGACCGCGCCCCCCTCGACGACGTGCGAGACGAGCGTCGACTGGATGCCGACCCCCGGCACCAGCCGCTGCTCCATCAGGTACAGCGTCGCCCGCTCCGCATCGAGCGCCTCGGTCGTGCGCTCGAGGATCAGCCGCAAGAGCGCGTCGCGATCGAGCGTGGTGCCGAGCGCGAGGCCGACGTCGCGCAGCGCGCGCTCGATGCGATACGAGCGCGCGAGCTCGCGCTCGAGCACCTCGATCGCGCCCGCGTCGTCGCGGATGAGCGGCTCGCTCCCCTTCTCCACCACGGTCCGATCGAAGCACGGATCCGGGCACGCGAGAGGCCTCACGTTGCCGATTCGCGGCGGCGACCGGTGCGCTACAATGACCGACTGAGCGCTATTTCTTGCGCTTCTGCGCGGGGCGCCTCTTGGCGATCTTCGCGGGCGCCTCGTCGTCGACCGGCGCCTCGTCGTCGCGCGCGACGCTCGTGCCGGCGCCGTAGGCGCGGGTCCAGCCGCGGACGCTGGTGCGCCCGGGCACCCGCGACTCTTCCATGCCGACGCTCTGCGCGCCGCGGAGCTCGTCGCCGCTGCCGCGGCCGACGCCGGGCCCCTGCGTGATGGTCAGGTACTCGTCGACCACGTACTCGGGGTGATCGTCCTCGAGGCTCCGCGCGCCCGAGCCGCCCGCCCCGGTGCCCACGTGGACCACCTGCGTGGTCGGCGGGTAGGTGTCCAACGTGTTCTCGCGGACCGCGTTGGCGCCGTCGCGCACGATGCGGTAGCGGCGCACCTTGAAGCCGGGGATCCCGCGCTGCGTGACCACGCGCCTGCCCGCGGGCAGCCGCTCGTCGCGCACCTCGCGCTCGCTGAACGGGAGGATCTCCTCGATCCTGCGGACGAACGTGACGACGAGCGAGCGCTTGGGCCCGAGGACCTCGGCCCGCACCACCCCGCCTTGCACGGTCTCCTTGAGCACGACCGGGAAGGAGAAGGGGTTTCTGAGCTTGAGGTCGACCGTGGGGTAGGCGACCGCGGCGTCGAGCCCCATCTTGATGTAGAAGCTCGGCCGCGTGTGCGGGGTGCGCTGCACGATCTCGAGCCCGGCGAAGAACGAGGCGCCGTGGAGCGTGCCGGCGATCTGGCAGGTGCCGCCGCCGATGCCGTCGACGAGCTCGCCGTCGGAGATGACCTTCGCGAGCCGGTAGCCGTGCGCCTCGTCGCGCGGCCCGACCACCGCGTTGAAATCGAAGGTCTCGCCCGGGAGGATGACCTTGCCGTTGAGCTTGGAGGCCGCGAGGCGCAGGTTGAAGGTCCGGTCGGCGTGCTTCGCGTCGGTCGCGTACTTCGTCTCGAAGTAGCCGAGCGTGTCGGTCATCTCCACGCGCGCGAGCGCGCTCGCCTTCACCGCCGGCGCGACGGCCACCGCGTTGACCGACGCGCTCGGCAGGCCGAACCGCAGCGCGTCCTCCACCGCGGCCAGCGTCGCGTAGGCGTCGACCCGGCGCCCGGCGACCTCCGAGATCACCTTGCGGCCGTCGAGGTCGAGCTTCGCGTCCTCGGCCGGCGCGTCGAAGTCGTCCTTGAGCGCGACGATCGTCGCGAGCGCGCGCCCGTCGTCGATGGTGATCGGGATCGGGAGCGCGAGGGCCCCGCTCGGCGCGTTGCGCAGGAGAGGGCCGGTCGGATCCTGCGCCTCGCGCACCAGCGAGGCGAGGCGGACCTCGTCGATGCTCGCGAAGGCCGAGCGCGCCACCGTCTTGCGGCGGTCGCCGAGCTCGAGGGTCAGCGGCTGATCGAGGTAGGCCCGCACCGCCGCGCGCGCCTTGGCGGCCGCGTCGTCGCCGCGCTCGACGGCGACCCCGAGCAGCGTCGGCCTGGTCGCCGCCAGCGGCACGCCGCGCCCCTGTGCCGCGCCGATGACGAGCCATGCGACCGACGCCGCGACGGCAAAGACGCCGATGGCGACGCGCCCTGGACGCGCACGCAGCCGAGCCACGCTCGGGCGTGGCGCGTCACGACTCGGTTGCCCTGCCGATTCCGAAGGCTCCAAGAGCCGCTCCTCCGATCTCGCTTCTCGCGCCGTCGAGGCGAGCCGGCCAAGTTTCGGGGCGCCGTGCTAAGGAGCGCGCGATGAAGGTCTCGGTCATCGGCGCGGGGCTCGCCGGGTGCGAGGCGGCGTTCCAGCTCGCGGGGCGCGGGCACGAGGTCGAGCTCGTCGAGCAGAAGCCGCTCGCGCGCAC
>JAJXTK010000178.1 GCA_021783935.1 Myxococcales bacterium
CCAATAGTAACCGTCGGCATCGCGGCGGCAGCCGTCGCCGGTGAAGTATTTGCCGGGGTATGCGCTGAAATAGGTCTGCACGAAGCGCTCATGATCGCCGTAGACGGTGCGCGCCTGGCCGGGCCACGGCGTCGCGAGGCAGAGCGCGCCCGAGACGCCGTTGCCCTCGAGCACCTTGCCGTCGCTCGGCTCGACGACCACCGGCTTGATGCCGAAGAAGGGCAGCGTCGCCGAGCCGGGCTTGGTCGGCGTCACCCCCGGCAGCGGCGTCATCAAGATGCCGCCGGTCTCCGTCTGCCACCACGTGTCGACCACCGCGCAGCGCCCTTCGCCGACGACGTCGTGGTACCAGCGCCAGATCTCCGGGTTGATCGGCTCGCCGACCGAGCCGAGGATGCGCAGGCTCGTGCGCCGGTAGCGCTTGACGGGCTCGTCGCCCGCCTGCGCGATCGCGCGCAGCGCCGTGGGCGCGGTGTAGAAGATGTTGATGCCGAGATCGTCGACCATTCGCCAGTAGCGCCCCGCGTCGGGGTAGGTCGGCACCGACTCGAACATCACCGTCGTGCCGCCGTTCGCGAGCGGCCCGTACACGATGTACGTGTGGCCGGTGATCCAGCCGACGTCGGCGGCGCAGCAGTAGACGTCGCCGTCGTGGTAGTCGAAGACCATCTTGTGCGTGTAGGCGGCGTAGACGAGGTAGCCGCCGGTCGTGTGCAAGACCCCCTTGGGCTTGCCGGTGCTGCCCGACGTGTAGAGTACGAACAGCGGATCCTCGGCCCCCATCCACTCGACGGTGCACGTCGAGCGCTGCTTGAGGCACTCCTCCTCGAGCCAGTAGTCGCGCCCCGACTGCATCGGCACGTCCGCGTCGGTGCGCTGCGCCACGAGCACCGAGTCGATGAAGCTCATCCCCTCGATCGCGCGGTCGACGATCTTCTTCAGCGGCACGCGCCGCCCGCCGCGCATCCCCTCGTTGGCCGTGACCACCACGCGGCACTTGGCGTCGACGATGCGATCGCGGAGGCTCTCGGCCGAGAACCCGCCGAAGACGACCGAGTGCACCGCGCCGATGCGCGCGCAGGCGAGCATCATGAACGCCGCCTCGGGGATCATCGGCATGTAGATGCAGACGCGATCCCCCTTCTTGATCCCGTGCGCGAGCAGCACGTTGGCCATGCGGCAGACGTGGTGCTTCAGCTCGCGATAGGTGATGTGCCGATAGACGCCCGGCTCGTCGGCCGCCCAGATGATCGCCGTCTGGTCGGCGCGGTCCTTCAGGTGCCGATCGACGCAGTTGTAGCAGGCGTTGAGGCGCCCGCCGGAGAACCACGCGAAGTCGACCTCGTCGTCGTCGGCGTCGAGCACGGTGCTCCACGGGTGGAACCAGCTGAGCGCCTTGGCCTGCTCCGCCCAGAACCACTCGGGGTTGTCCATCGAGAGGCGATAGAGGCGCTCGTACTCCTCCATCGACTTGAGGTGGGCGCGCTCGCGGATGTGCTGCTTGACGGGGTAGAGCTCGGTCACGGTGGGGCTCCTCGCATCGAGGTTCGACGCCGGGCGATCCTATCGGGTCGCACGCGCCAAGGGGGCCCCCCCCACGCGAAGCTGCACCAAGCCACGCCGCGTCATGCGGCACCACGCGAGCAGTCGTGCGCGTGGACGTCAGCTGCGACGGCGCTTGGCGAGGGCCAGCGCGGCGATGCCCGCCGCGATCGCGGTCGCGCCGCTGCCCTGCGTGCCGCCGCCGCCCGAGGTCGCGCACCCGGTCTTGCCGGGCGTGTCGGCGACCACGGGGGCGCAGAGGCCCGCGGCGGTGTTGCAGGCGACGCCGGCGCAGTCGTCGTTCGTCGCGCACGACGTCTTGCAGGTGCCCGCCGAGCGATCGCACAGGTAGGGGGCGCAGCTCACGGTGGAGCCGTCGGAGGCGATCGAGCTCGTGCCGTCGGGCGTGCAGGAGGTGCCGCCGGGGGCGATGCACGCGCCCTGGGTGCAGACGAAGCCGCTGAGGCAGTCGGCGTCGCCGGCGCACGAGCTCTTGCACGCGGCCGCGCCGTCGCACGCGAAGTTGCCGGGGCAGGGCCCCTTCACGCACGCGCCCTGGCCGTTGCAGGACGAGATCGCGCCGCTCGCGCACCCGCCGTTGCCGCAGCTGGTCTCGGGGCCGGGCATCACGCACGCCGCGCGGTTGGTGCCGTCGCAGTAGCCGGTGCACGTCGCGTTCGTGCCCGCGCACGCCTGGTGACCCGAGCGCGGCCGCTGGTGCGCGGCCACCGGGGCGCACGTGCCGGCGCTGCCGCTCTCGGCGCAGGCCTCGCACTGGCCGCTGCACGCCTGATCGCAGCAGACGCCGTCGGCGCAGAAGCCGCTCTGGCACTCGGAGGCGGCGCCGCACTGCTTGCCGTTCGCGAGGTTCGTATAGGCAGCGAGATCGGCGCTGACGTACGAGTCGATGAACGACAGGTAGCGGGAGACGTTGGTGTCGGTGCCGCCGTACTGGCACCCCTGATCGCCGAACGACACGGTGCCGACGATCGTCTCGACCCCTCCGAGGGTCATGAGCGCCGGGCCGCCGGAGTCGCCCTCGCACGTCTGGTGCACACCGTCGGTGAAGTAGAGGAACTGCGCGTCGAAGTCCGAGAGCGTGGTGGACGTCTGGCGCTTGACCCCCGCGGAGGTGCCTGAGGTGTCGGTGCCGCTCGTGATCCCGTAGCCGATCATGCGCACCGTCTGGTTGCGCGCCGAGCTCGGGAGCGGGCTCTTGTTGTACGGGAGTTGGGGAAGCCCGAGCACCTTGTTGGTGATGACGACGGCGACGTCGTGGCCCCCCTGGAGGTTGTTGACGTCGAAGCTCGTGTCGTAGTGGGTCGAGGCGACGTCGAACCAGAGGGCCGCGTTCGACTGCTGGCTCGTGTCGTTGACGTTGGTGCCCGTGAAGACCATGAAGGTCATGCCGGTGCCGACGGTCTGCGGCGAGACGCAGTGCGCGGCGGTGAGCACGACGTGCGGAGAGACGACCTCGCCGGTGCAGATGCTGGCGCCGCCGCTGCCGCTCGACGATTGCGCCATGACCATGACGACGCCGGGGTCGCCGGTGTCGTTCGTGCCGCCGATGATGGGCGCGGCGCTCCGCTCGGCCGGATCGCGGGTGGGAGAGACGGCGCAGGCCGCGGCCGATCCGACGAGCACGACGAGGGGCACGAGCTTGCGCATGGCAAAAGCGTAGTGGGAAGCGCTCGCGGCGGCCACCACGCCGCGAGGCCGCGAGGGCGGCGCCGTTCACGCGCGACGATTTCGCGGGCACGGTCGAGCTGGCGCGTCGTGGGTCGAAGACGAGACGCGAGAGGGAATCAAGGAGGTGAGGAGGGCAGCCGCTGCGTCGTGCGCCGTCAGCTCCGCGCGGCGTCAGAGCCCTGTCGATCGTCCGGCTTGGCGTCGGGATTGGCGTCTCGTCGAGGGTTCGCTGCGTCGCTCAGATCCCCGTGATCCGTCGCCGGTGCGCGGTCGGCGTGGTCCCGGTCCAGCGCCGGAAGGCGCGGATGAACGTCCCGGCGCTCGAGAAGCCGAGGTGCGCGGCGAGCGCCTCGACCCCGACGTCGGTCTGCTCGAGCTCCCGCAGCGCGATCTCGCGCCGCGTCTCGTCGAGGAACGCGTGATACGAAGAGCCCGCGTCGTGGAAGCGTCGCTGCAGCGTTCGCGGGCTCATGCGCAGCGAGCGGGCGAGCCCTTCGAGCCCCGGCTCGCCGGCGCGGAGCAGCGCGCGCAGGCGCTCGCGGATGTACGTGGGCACCACCGCGTCGCGCATCCCCGCGAGCTGCTCGGCGGCTTGCCGCTCGAGGTAGGCGAACAGCGGCGCGTCGGCGGTGCGAACGCGCGCGCCGAGCCGATCGCTGGCGAGCGCGACGCCCGAGTCGCCCCGGCCGAATTGGAGCTCCGGCGCCGTCGCCGCGCGCAGCTCGTCGTCGACGCGGCTCGCTGCGTCCGAGAACCACGCGCGCGCGAGCCTCGCCTCCCCGTCGGTGAGCTCGGCGACCAGCGCGGCGAGCGCCGCGACCTTGTAGGCGTGCCCCTGCCGCCCGAGGCCCGCGGCGTCCCCCGGCACCGAGAAGCCGACGCGCAGCTCGCGCCGATCGGCCTCGGCCCAGCTGACCGTCGCGTCGCGCAGCAGCGGCGAGAAGCGCACGAAGAAGCCGAGCGCGCCGTGGACGTCGTCGCACGCGCGCATGCCGAGCTCGACGACGCCGAGCGAGCCTCGAGGGCGGCTCTTGGCGACGTGCACGCCGAGCAGCGGATCGCCCGCGGCCTCCGCGGCGAGCTCGCAGAAGGCGCGGACCACGCCGTGGCGCACGATCGGCTCGGGGCGATCTCCGCGACGCGCGAGCACGCCCGCCCGGACGGCGAGCGGGACGGGGTCGACGCCGAGGGCGCGGAGGTGCGCCGCGAACGGGCGCAGGAAGTCCGTCGCGATCGGCCGCTCCACCACGCGGCGATGCTACGACGATCGCCCCTCAGTCCGCGTGGACTTCGGCCTTCGGGGCCCCCGTCGCCGACGGGCGCAGCAGGACCAGCGCCGGCAGCACCACCAGGAAGGTCACCGCGGCCAGCTCGAACAGCCGCTCGAACGTGATCACCATCGCCTGCTGGGTGACGAGCCCATCGAGCATGCGCAGCGCCCCCTCGCGCGCGGCGTGGGCGTCGAGGCCGCGCGCCATCAGGGCGTGCTGCATGGCGGCGATGCGCTCGAAGACCTCGGGGCGCGTCGCGTCGACGTGCGCGGAGACCGCGGCGCGCGCCTCGACCGAGAAGCGCGTGAGCAGGGTCGTGAAGATCGCGATGCCGATGGACCCGCCGATCTGGCGGAAGAGGGAGTTGAGCCCGGTGGCGTCGGCGAGCAGCGCCCGGGGGACCCCGGCGATCGCGATCGTGGTGAGCGGCACGAACAGGAACGCGAAGCCGGCGCCCTGGAACACGAGCGCCATGCCCACGTCGGACGAGGACGTGTTGAGCGTGAAGACGCGCATCTGCCAGGAGCCGAAGAACAAGAAGAGCGCGCCGGCACCGACGAGGAAGCGCGCCGGCACGCGGTCGTAGAGCTTGCCGACGATCGGGCTGAGGACGATCATCGCCAGCACGCGCGGCATCAGCGCGAGCCCGGCCTGCGTGCCGGTGAAGCCGAGCAGCTCCTGCATGAAGAGCGGCAGGAGGAACATGCTCGCCATCAGCATCGCGTTGGTGACGCCGCCGATGATGGTGCCGGTGGTGAAGACCTCGTCGCGAAAGAGCCGCAGGTTCACGACCGGCGCCGGCGCGGTGAGCTCGCGAAGGACGAGCAGCACGAGCGAGGCGATCGCCCCGAAGGCCAGCGCCGTGATCGTCCGCGACTCGAACCAGTCGTCGCGCTGCCCCTCTTCGAGCACGTATTGCAGCATCACGAGCCCCGCGGACAAGAGCCCGATGCCGAGCCAGTCGAGGTTCGCGCGCTGCCTCTCGGCCCGCACGCGGTTCTGCGCGCGGATGTCCTCGGGCTCGTGCACGTAGCGAACCACCATGAAGAGCCCGACGGCGCCGACGGGGAGGTTGATGTAGAAGATCCAGGGCCAGCTGGCGTTGTCGACGAGCCAGCCGCCGAGGGTCGGGCCGACGGCGGGGCCGATCATCACCCCCATCGCGTAGATCGCCATCGCCATGGCCTGCTCCTTCACGGGGAAGGTCTGGCGGAGGATCGCCTGCGTCGTCGGCTGCAGCGCGCCGGCGCCGAACCCCTGCACGACGCGCCAGAGGATCATCACCGGCAGCGTGCGCGCCATGCCGCAGAAGGCCGAGCCGACGAGGAAGGTGACGAAGGCGCCGAGGTAGAGCTGGCGCTGGCCGAAGAGCGCGCCGAGGAAGGCGGTCATCGGCATGATCACCACGGTCGCGAGCATGTAGCCCGTGCTGACCCAGGCGATCTCCTCGACCGTCGTGCCGAGCGAGCCGCGCATGTGCGGCAGCGCCACGTTCACGATGGAGGCGTCGATCGCCCCCATGAGCGAGCCGAAGCTGACGGCGGCGGTCACCAACCAGCGATTCGGCTCGCCGCGCGTCTCGCGCGCGATCGACGTCGTCGGCAGCGCGACGGAGGACATCTCGCACCTACGGCATACCGAGCGCGGCGCGACCCTCCATACCCCCGCGCCGCCGAGCCGCGCGATTTGGCGCATCGGGAGAATCCTGGCGCCGGGGGAGAGTCCGCGGACGCCCGCGCGAGCGCGGGAGCGTCGCCAGCGCTCCGCTTCGAGGGGCCCGGCCCACAAGGATCGCCGGCGCCTTGACGCGTATGGGGGCGGCGTGGTGCCCTGGGGGGGTACATGCGCAAACGATCCTTGGCCCGCCCGCTGTCGCTCCTCCCCGTCCTGGTGGCGCTGTCGCCGACCGCGCTGGTGGGCTGCAGCGGCGGCGCCCCCGCGCAGGCGCCGACGACGGACGCCGAGCCGGCCGACGTCGCGACGCCAGACGGCTCGAGCGGCGACGGCTCGAGCGGTGACGCGACGAACGACTCTGCGACGCCCGACGTGGCGGACGCGAGCGACGCGGCGTCGACCGACTCCGCGACGAGTGAGGCGGGCGCCGACGGCGGGGGGAGCTGCGCGTGCGATCTCACGCCGCTCTGTGATGTGGGCTGCGCGTGCGACATCGCGTGCAGCATCACGCCCGGCGCGCCGCCGCTCGGCCCCGACGCGGTCGTCCTCGACCGCGCCGAGGTCGCCGCGTACTTCCCGTCCACCGCGGGCGGCGCCATCGACAGGGTGACGCTTCGCGACGACGCGTACACAGGCACGGGGGGCCCTTCCACGCCGTACGCGCCGCTCGTGTCGGCGGCGTCGGTCGCGCCGATGACCTCGCGCCCCGTCGCGTTCGCGAGCGACGTCGACCAGGACGGGCGCGACGAGGTCGTGCTCGTCGGCCCCACCGGCGTGACGGTCGAGGACTGGGACGGCTCCTCGCTCGGGCCGCGCACGGTCCGGGGGTGGGCGACCGCCGACTTCTACGACGGCGCCGCCGCAGACCTCCTGGGCAACGGCGGGCGCAACCTCGTCGTCAGCCACCAGAGCGCCGGCACCCTGACGATCGAGGTCCTGGACGTGCCGACGACCGGCACGGGCGCGACGGTGCGCGCGTCGCTCACGCTCCCGTCGGTCGGCCGTCACGCGATCGCGGTGGGTCGCCCGACCGCCGGCGCGACGCCGCAAGTCTACGCGCTGGTCGCGGGGACCGGCCCGCGCGGAACGCTCGAGTCGCTCACGATCCACACCTACTCGCTCTCGGGCTCCACGCTCACCGAGGGCACGCCCATCGACCTGACCGGCCAGTGTCTCGTCGAGAGCCCGCCGACCAAGCAGGGGATGGCCCTCGCCGTGGGCAACGTCGACGCGGATCCGGCGAGCGAGATCGGCTTCGCCGTCTACTGCGACACCAAGCTCGACGTGGCCCTCTACGACCCGGGCGCGACGACCCTCGCGTGGATCAACCCGCCGAGCTTCGATCCGAGCGCGATGCAGAACGGCGCCTACCGGCCGTTCGTCGCCGTCGGGCACCTCGGTGCGACCGCCATGTCGACGCCGATGCTGGCGGTCGGGACGACCGCGAGCGGCGGGCCGAGCTCCATGCCGAGCGCGGTCGTGACGGTGCTCCAGCCTCAGTTCGCTTCCAGGCTGTACTCCCCGAATGCCTACTCGATCCCCTCCTCGGTCTTGACGGGCATGGCCGTGCGCGACACCGACGGCGACGGCGTCGACGAGGTCCTCGTCGCGGCCGATCTCGTCGGGCTCGCGGACACGTTCGGGCAGCACTGCACGTCGGGCTCATTCGGCTGCACCGAGAAGGAGACCGGGGCGCTCGTTCGGGCGTACTCGGCCAGCTCCACCGCGAAGGTCGACCTCGTCTCGGTCACCGCGGGCTCCCCCGCCACGCTCGGCCCCGGCCCCGTCGTCGCCGCAGGTGACGTCGACGCCGACAGCATGCGCGTGCGCGCCACCGGCAACGTCTACCTGCACACCGGCCGTCCGTTCGTGAACGCCGTCATCGCGGCCCCCCCGACGTGGCTCAACAAGGCTGGCGTGACCAACGTCGACGGCAGCGGGACGAGCTTCGGGGTCACCAGCAGCACCTCGACCTCGGACTCGCGCAACATCAGTGCGACCGCGTCGATCACGGCGTCGGCCGACGCGGACTTCGAGGTCGCCAAGTTCTCTGCGAGCGTCACGGCATCGGTCGACTTCACGGCGACGACGACGAGCTCGCAGACCGTTTCGTACGGCACGCAGACCTCCGTCGGCCCCGACGCCGACCTCGTGAGCTTCCGCGCGATCCCGTACGCGTCGTACGAGTATCGGGTGGTCTCGCACCCCAACCCGCTCCAGATCGGCAAGCTGATGACGATCGACGTGCCTGGGAAGGTCATCGACACCGTGCGGACGCTCGCAGACTTCCGCGCCGAGTACGGGACCCTGGCGAACGACGTGATCCCGCCGAGCCTCTTCACGCACGCGATCGGCGACCCCACGACGTACCCGAAGGCGGGCGACTGCGTCGGCTCGACGATCGGCGCGCGCATCGGCGCCGGGGCGATCTCGGCGGTCTACCGCAGCCCGCTGCTGGTGGACGTCGGCAACGCCACGAGCGGCGCCAACACGCTCAACATCGACGTCGGGACGGAGATGGGCCAGTCGGTCGACGTGAGCCTCGACGTCGAGATGGCGGTGGGGGTCGAGGCGGGGGGCGTCGGGCTCGAAGCCTCGGCGGGCTTCGGCGCGGGCTGGAGCCACGAGACGACCGTCGGCAAGGACGTCAGCTACCAGGGCACCGTCGGCTACCTCTCGCAGGGGTACGGGGTGGGCACGCGCTACCAGTGGGGGCTCTGCGTGTACGACTTCGCCGACTCGTCGTCGCCGCCGAAGTACGGCTCGTTCCCGGTCGTCGACTACGTGGTGCAGCCGTACTGAGGCTTTCGCGCCGGCTCTGCTCGGGGTCGTGAGGGCGCCTCACCCGCTCTTCGCGCACCGCAACCCGATCGTCGCGTTCTTGAGCGCGGGCGGGAACCCACGCCGCTGCGACGTGAACAGCGACGTGTACTGATAGGAGTCCCACGCGCCGCCGCGAACGACGACGTTGGAGCTCCCCGCCTGGTAGGTGCTCGACGTCCACTCGTTGACGTTGCCGGCGAGATCGAGCGCCCCCCAGCGCGTGGCGCCGCCCGGGAAGCTGCCGACCGGCGCCGTCTGCGCATAGGGGTCGACGACGCCGGGCATGGTCGCGAAGTCGAGCCCGAGCCTGGCCTTCACGTCGGCCGCGCACTCGCTGCCGCACACGTTCGCGCGCTTGGCGTTCGGCAGATCGTTGCCCCAGGGGTAGCTGCGCGCCTCGTCGCCGCCGCGGGCCGCCCACTCCCACTCGTCCTCGGTCGGCAGGCGCCTGCCGACGAAGGCGCAGTACGCGCTCGCCTGCGCGAGATCGAGGCAATTGACGGGGTGCTCGCCGCGCCCAGGGTTCTTCCAGTTGCAGGCGATTCGCCACTTCGGATCGGGGTCTCGCTCGACGTACGCATCGGGCTCGGCGCACTTGCCGGCGGCGGTGCAGCGGGCGAAGGCGTCGACGCTGACCTCGGTCTTGTCGAGGCAGAACGGCGCGACGCGCGAGACGTCGGCGCGCCCCTGGATCGGGAACGCGCCGCCGGGCGTCGCGACCATGTCCGACGGGCACCTCGGCGTCGCCGCGGCGCCGCTCGCCTTGGACGACGCCGCGGACCTCGGCGCGTCGAGGCAGCGCGAGGTCCCACGCTTGTCGGTGCTCTCGCTCTTCCCCGCCGGGCAGGCGCAGCGCTTGGCCGCGACGTCGGGCGCGCCGCCGGGGCCGCACTGGTAGGCCGTGGCCGCTGGCGCGTCGAGCGCGCTCGTCGCGGCGGCGGCGACGAGCAGGGCGAGGGGCATCGCGCGGCGGGGGCTCGGCATCGGGGTCTGGCGTTGGACGACTCGCGCGCGAGCTTATGCAGCTCGGGCTCGCGGCGCACGTCGGTCACGCGCGGCCGAGGCCGACGGCGAAGCCCATCGAGT
>JAJXTK010000179.1 GCA_021783935.1 Myxococcales bacterium
CCGATCGCGACGCCGGCGGCCAACACCAGCGCCAGCGCGGTCAGCCCGAGGGTGCGCGCGCGATCCTCGCGCGAGCCGGAGTCGCGCGCCGAGATCTCGAAGCGCGCCGGCGGCTCGAGCTCGTCGGCGAGGCTCGGGGCCGCGAGGTCGGGCCGCGAGACGCGCGAGAAATCAGGGCGCCGCAGCCCGTCCACGTTCCGCGCGAGCGAGGCGTTCCCGTCGGGTCCGACCTGCACGATGCGATCGAGATCGGCGACCAGCTCGCCCATCGTCTGGTAGCGATCCTCGGGGCGCTTGGCGAGGGCCTTGAGCGTCACGTCCTCGAGCGCGCCGAGCTCGCGCGCCGGCCCGGGCAGCTGCGACGGCGGCACGGGGGCCTCGAACATGTGCTTGGTGAGCACCCCCATGTACGTGTCGGCCTCGAACGGGACGCGGCCGGTGAACATCTCGTACATGATGACGCCGAGCGCGTAGACGTCGGTGCGAAGGTCGATCACGCCCCCCGAGGCCTGCTCCGGGCTCATGTAGTGCGGCGTGCCGAAGACCATCCCGGTCTTCGTGAGCTTCGCGTTGCCGGCGACCTTCGCGACGCCGAAGTCGAGGATCTTCGCCGCCTCGCGCCCGCTCGACTGGACGACGAAGACGTTGTCGGGCTTGAGATCGCGGTGCACGACCCCGGCCTCGTGCGCGGCGCCGAGCGCGCCGGCGACGTCGCGGAGGATCGAGACGGCCCGCAGCGCCGGGATCGCGCCGCCGAGCTTGATCATCTTCGCGAGGGGCTGCCCCTCGAGCAGCTCCATCACCATGTACGCGCCGCCGTCGGGCAACGACGTGAAGTCGGTGATCTCGACGACGTTCGGGTGGCGGATGTTCCCCGCGGCCTGCGCCTCGGTGAGGAAGCGCGCGCGCGTCTCGGCGTCCTTGGCGAGCTCGCGCTTGAGGAGCTTGAGCGCGAAGCGCTTATTGAGCTTGAGGTGGGTGACCGCGAAGACGATCCCCATGCCCCCTTCGCCGAGGACCTTGTCGATGCGGTAGGTGCCGCCGATGACGCCGCCGACGACGAACTCGTCGTTCGGCCGCGTGATGGCCATCATCGTGCCCGCGACCCCCTCGAGCTTGGTGCCGTCGAACGGGCAGAAGGTGGCCTCGCCGGAGAAGCGCTGGCCGCAGGTCGCGCACGATCGCACCGACCAAGCGTAGCGGAAAGCTGCTGCGGCGTCCCGGCCCGAGCGGCACCCCGAAAAGGCGCGGGCGGCGCCTCTCGACGCCGCCCGACGGTTCCCCCGATTCGCTGCTCAGCTCGCCTTCGCCCCGCACCCCGCGCAGAACTTCGCGCCGGCGGCCAGCTCGGTGCCGCAGCCGGTGCAGAACTTCTTGGCGGCGAGCGGACCGCCGCACTCCTCGCAGAACTTCCCCATCGGCACGGTCGCGTGGCACGCGCCGCACGTCACCATGCCGCCGGCGGCCTGCGCGGCGGTCGCGGGCTGCTGCGGCTGCCCAGGCGCGTGCGGGTTCGGCGCGGCGTACTGCGGCTGGAACTGCGGCATGCCGTAGCCGGGCTGCGCGCCCTGACCGTACATCTGCTGGCCCATCGCGTTGGCCATGCCGACGCCCGCCGCCATCTGCGCCCCCATCAGCGCGACGCCCGAGCCCTCGCCCCCCTTGGCCATGCCTTGGCCGGCGCCCATGACCGCCTGGCCCGCCGCGTAGTTGTTGTAGTTGCCCGCGAGCTGCTGCACGTAGCGCGCGTCCTTGTTGAACTGCTGGTCGATCAGCGCCTGCTGCCGCGCCGCCTCGGCCATGCCCCTCTTCTGCTCGAGGAGGATGTTGGCGTCGGCGTCGGCGAACTCGGCGATCTTCTTCTCGTCCTCCTCGCTGAAGTTCAGCGTGGGGAAGCACGAGAGCACGCGCAGGCCGATCGTCTGCAGCTCGGGGCACTCGCGCACCATGCGGTCGCCGATGACCTTCTGCGACGCCGCGATGTCGAGGAAGTTCAGCTCCTTGCTCTTGAAGAGCAGGCCGATCGCCGCGCGCGCCCCCTGGACGAACGCCTCGGAGACCCACTTGAGCACTTCGTCGTTCTGCCCCGCGCCGGCTTGCCCGACGTACTGCACGATGAAGGTCGCCGGATCGACGACCTGCACGACGAAGGTGCCGTACACGCGCGGCGAGACGGTGAGGCCCGTCTCGGGATCGCGCAGGCGATTGACGGGCCCGCCGAAGGTGAGATCGCGCTGGGGCGCCGTCTTCACGAAGAAGACCTCGCTGATCCACAGGTTGCCGCCCGTGAGCCTGTCGACGAGGTTCGACAGGAACGGGATGTTCGAGGTCTGCAGCGTGTGGCGCCCTGGCCCGAGGATGCCGACGACGCGCCCGTCCTTGAAGAAGACCGCGCACTCGTCGCTGTCGACGGTGAGCTGCGCGTACATGGGGATGGTCTGATCGGGGTGCTTGTAGACGATGAACTGCTTCGCCGCGTCGGAGCGCGCGATGCACAGCTCCTGCGTGCCGGACTTCACGAAATCGAAAATCCCCATGACCGCTTGCTCCTTCGGCGGACGAGCGCCGGCACCGCAGGACGATAAGGATGGCCGGGGCGCGCCGCAACGCGAGGGGCGGGGACGGAGGAGCCGGGCCCGCAGCGCGCCGACGGGCAGCCCGCCGCGCGGCGATCCGCCCCCGTAGCCGACCGACTCGTAACTCCTGTAGGACGGTGGCGTGAGCACGCAACAGGCCCAGACCTTCCCGTGTCAGCAGTGCGGCGCCGCCCTCCAATGGGACGCGACCAAGCAGGCGATGACCTGCCCGTACTGCCACTTCCAACAGGCGATGCCGACGCAGGCGGGGGCCGGCGCGATCCGCGAGATCCCCATCGAGGAGGGATACCGCACCGCGGCGCGCGGCCTCGGCGCCCAGGTGCAGACGATCAATTGTCAGGAGTGCGGCGCGACGGTGAACGTCGGCCAAGGGGAGCGCACGGCGAAGTGCGCGTTCTGCGGCTCGGCCAAGGTGCTCGCCGTCGAGACCGACGCCAACGCGATCCGCCCCGAGTCGCTCGTCGCCTTTCAGGTCGACAAGGGCGCCGCCAACCAGAAGTTCGGTGCTTGGCTCTCGGGCCTCTGGTTTCGGCCCAACGACCTCAAGCAGCTCGCCAAGGTGCAGGAGATGGGCGGCGTGTACGTCCCGTTCTGGACCTTCGACGCGCAGGTGCGCAGCTCTTGGAACGCCGAGGCGGGCTACTACTACTACGAGACCGAGTACTACGAGACGGTCGAGAACGGCGAGACGGTCACGCGCGAGCGGCAGGTCCAGCGCGTGCGCTGGGAGCCCGCGTGGGGCCAGCGGCAGGACTTCTACGACGACGTGCTGGTCTGCGCCTCGAAGGGCCTGCCGAGCGATCTCGTCGAGAAGTTCTCCACCTTCGACACCACGCACGGGCTCGTGCCCTACGCGCCCGGCTACCTCGCCGGCTGGCGCGCCGAGGCCTACGCGATCGATCTTCCGGCGGCGCACGCGCAGGGGCGCGAGAAGATCGAGGCCGCTCAGTACGCGCGGTGCGACGGCGACGTCCCTGGCGACACGCATCGGGGCCTCTCGGTCACCAACGAATTCGGCAATGAGACGTTCAAGCACGTGCTGCTGCCGATCTGGATCGCGGCCTATCGCTACAACGACAAGGTCTATCGGTTCCTCGTCAACGGCCAGAGCGGCGAGGTCGTCGGCAAGGCGCCGTGGTCGTTCTGGAAGATCTTCCTCTTCACGCTCCTCTGCCTCGCGCTCGTCGGGGTCATCGGCTACTTCATCTCGCAGTCGCAAAGCGGATCGACCAAGCCGAAGAGATCGAGGAGCGAGACGCAGGACGATCCGGGGCAGCAGGTGCAGCCGAAGAAGTCCAAGCGCGAGGCGCCGACCGACGACGACGGCGCCCTGCCCCCCGGCTGGCTGCGCGGCCGCGACGGGCGGCTCGCCTCGGTGCCGGTCTGATGGGCGCGCCGTTCAAGTTCTCGCGGGCCGTGCGCTGGGACGAGCTCGACACCGCGGGGTTCGCCTACTTCCCCCGCGTCGTCGCGCTCGCCCACGAGGCGATGGAGCGCATCTTCGAGGCTTCGTCGCCGAGCGCGTACGCCTCGCTCCTCGCCACCGGCATCGGGCTCCCTTGCGTGCACGTCGAGACCGACTTCGAGGCGCCGCTGCGCTTCGGCGACGTGCTCGAGGTCGAGACCAGCGTCGTCAAGCTCGGTCGCTCGAGCGTCGAGCTCGACGTGCGCGTGCGGCGCGACGGCGGCGCGGTCGACTGCGCGCGCATCCGCTACGTCGTCGCGTGCACCGATCTGCGCAAGCCGGCGGCGGTGCCCCTCCCCGCCGGCGTGCGCGCGATGTTCTTGGCCTTCATGAGCTGAAGCGACGAGCCCGCGACGTCACCCGCGCGGCAGCGCGACGCGGAAGGCGTTGCCGCGCGCCGCGCGCTCGACCCACAGGCGCCCCCCCTCGGCCGCCACGAGCTCGCGCGCGATCGCGACCGGCAGCGACTCGCGCGCCTCACGCGCGGGCGGGGCGCTCTTGGGCCGCGCGCCGGAGGGGTCGTCCTCGAACGCCGGCGAGACGCCGTCGTGCACGCTGAAGACGACCTCGTCGTTGCACGCGCGGACGTCGAGCGCCAGCCGGCCGTCGGGCGGCGTGGCGCGCGCGGCGTAGCCGAGCAGGTTGCCGAGCGCGTGGCGCACGCGCTGGGCGTCGCAGCGCACCAGCGGCTCGCGCGACGGCGGGTCGAAATCGAGCAGGCGATCGCCGAGCAGCAAGCGAACGTCCTCGAGCGCCCCGCGCAACAGCGCGCTCGGCCGCTCGTCCTCGTAGTGGGCGAGGCCGAGCCCCGAGCGCAGGCTCGCCGCGGCCGCCACGTCCGCGAGCATGCGCTCGATGCGCAAGGTCGCCCGGCGTACGCCGAAGAGGTCGCGCGAGAGCGCGCCGCCACGCCGCGCGAAGCGGTGCACGAAGGCGGTGAGCGTCGCGAAGGGGTCACGCAGGTCGAGGGCGACCGACGCGAGCAGCTCCTCGCGCGCGCGCAGGGCGAGCAGGAGCTCCTCGCGCAGCCCCGCCTCGTGGAGCGCCATGGCGCCGTGCGCGCCGAGGGCCTCGGCGTAGGCGAGATCCTCGCGATCGAACGGCGGGCCGCCGGCCGCGCCGACGAGCGTCATGACCCCGAGCAGCCGCCCCTTGGCGCGAAGCGGCACGGCGATCAGCGAGCCGTATCCGAGCTCGCGCAAGCGCGAGACGTACGGCCCCGCCTCGACCAGCTCGCCGCCAAGGTGCGCGAGCAAGAGCGGGCTCTGGCGTTGGCCGACGCGCGGCGCACCGAACGCCTCGTTCGGATCGAAGCGGCAGCGGAGCCCCTCGAGCGACGTCGGATCGACCCCCGCGACGGCGCGCCGCTCCACCTCGAACCAGATGCCGTCGTCGCGCAGGCGATCGACCAGACAGACCTCCGCGTGCTGCGGCAACGGAGCGCTCGCCAGGCGCTCGAACGTCGCCTTCGTGTCCTCGCCGAACAAAGCGAGGAACCCCGCCCCTGCCGCCTCGACCTTCCTGACCCCGTGCCCCCTGCGCGACGACGGTCGCGCCTCTTGCAGTCGATCGTTCATCGTTCCCCCCGAGAGCGCCGCGTGCGCCGCGACGCAGACCCGACCCCTGCTACCTTTGCTACGCGCGTCGGCGGCGCTGGAGGAAGTGGAAAACCGATCACGGCCGTTCGTGCTTGATCACGGACAGCGCGAGCGTGTCTCAGAAAGCGCAGCGCGACTGCAGGATCTTTCGGCTTGTCGGGGCACGAGGCGGGGTCCACGGTGCGCCGCCATGTCGCGCTCCTCCCGCTCTCCCGAGCTCGAACCGAAGCAGAGAGCCGGCAAGGCCGAGAAGTCCGGCGCCGCCTTGCCCCCCGTCGGCGACGAGCACGCCCTCTACGTCGTCGACCTGAGCGGCTACGTCTTCCGCGCCTACCACGCGATCGCGCCGCTCTCGAACTCGAAGGGGGAGCCGACCCACGCGACGTACGGCACGACGCAGATGCTCAAGAGGCTCGTCGACGAGCGCAAGCCGGCGCACGTCGTCGTCGCGATGGACTCCAAGACGCCGAGCTTCCGCAAGGCGATCGACCCCCGCTACAAGGCCAATCGTCCGCCGCCGCCGCCGGACCTCTCGCTCCAGATGTCCCGCTGCGAGGAGATCGCGCGCGCCTACGGGATGCCGATCCTGCAGCGCGAGGGGGTCGAGGCCGACGATCTCATCGCGTCGCTGGCGCAGCGGCTCGAGCGGCAGCACCCCCAGCTGCGCGTCGTGATCGTGTCGGCCGACAAGGATCTTATGCAGCTCGTCGACGAGCGCCTCGTGCTCTGGGACACGATGCGGGACAAGGTCTACGGGGCGGCGGAGGTCGTCGAGAAGTTCGGGGTGCCGCCGAGCCAGGTGCGCGATCTGCTCGCCCTCATGGGCGACGCGAGCGACAACGTGCCCGGCGTGCCCGGCGTCGGGCCGAAGACGGCGGCCGACTTGTTGCGGCAGTTCGGGTCGATCGACTCGCTCTACGAGCGCCTCGACGAGGTCACCAAGAGCAGGCTCAAGCAGTCACTCCTCGACAACCGCGACGAGGCGCTGCTGTCGCGGACCCTCGTGACGCTCAAGGACGACGAGCCGGTCTCCGTCGACCTCTCGACGCGCTGGGCGCCGCCGAAGGGGCAGGCCGCCGAGGCGCTGCGGCGGCTCTTCGTCGAGCTCGAATTCAGCCGCCTCGTGGACACCGTCGAGGTCGCGCGCGCGACGACGCGGAGCTACCGCGCCGTGACGCAGGAGGCCGAGCTCGCGGCGTTCGTCGACGCAGCGCGCGAGGCGCTGCGAAGGGATCCGACGGCGCGGCTCGCGATCGACACCGAGTCGACCTCGCTGCGGCCCGTCGACGCGACGCTGGTCGGCCTCTCGCTGGCGTTCCGCCCTGGCGAGGCCGTCTACGTGCCGATCGCGCACCGCTACCTCGGCGCGCCGGCGCAGCTCCCGATCGAGCGCGTGCGCGCGATCCTCGGGCCGCTGCTCGCCGATCCGGCGCTGCCTAAGGTCGGCCACAACCTCAAGTTCGACGGCGAGATGCTCTCGCTCGCGGACCTGCCGCTCGCGGGCGCCGAGCTCGACACGCTGCTCGCGCACTACCTGCTCGACCCCGAGGCGCCGCACGGCCTCAAGGAGCTCGCGCAGACCGAGCTCGGCGTGCAGATGACAAGCTACGATCAGGTCACGCGCAAGGACGCGCAGAAGCGCGGCCACCAGCTCTCGTTCGACGAGGTGCCGATCGAGGACGCGGCCCCGTACGCGGCCGCCGACGCCGATCTGTCGCGCGAGCTGGCCGAGCGCCTGGTGCCGCGGGTCGAGGCGGCGGGGCTCGGCAAGCTGCTGCGCGACGTGGAGATGCCGCTCTCGGGGGTGCTCGCCGACATGGAGCTCGCCGGCGTCGAGGTCGACGTCGCGACGCTGCGGCGGCTCGGCGCCGAGGTCGAGGCGCAGCTGCGCGAAATCGAGGAGCGGGCGCGCTCGATCGTGGCGGCCGATCCGCGCGTCGAGGCTCCCGAGGAGGCCGCGCGCGCGTTCAACGTCGCCTCGCCGAAGCAGCTCGAGGCGATCCTCTTCGACGTGCTGAAGCTGCCGGTGGTCAAGCGCACCAAGACGGGGCGCTCGACCGACGCCGAGGTGCTCGAGGAGCTCGCCGACAAGCACCCGCTGCCCGGCGTGGTCCTCGAGCACCGCGCGCTCTTCAAGCTGAAGGGCACCTACCTCGACGCGCTCCCGAAGCTGGTCTCTCCGAAGACGGGGCGTATCCACACCTGCTATCAGCAGCACGTCGCGGCGACCGGGCGCCTGTCGTCGACCGACCCGAACCTGCAGAACATCCCGATTCGCACCGAGCTCGGGCGGAAGATCCGCGGCGCGTTCGTGGCGCCGAAGGGCTTCGCGCTCATGAGCGCCGACTACTCGCAGATCGAGCTGCGCGTGCTCGCCGATCTGTCGAAAGACCCGATCCTGATCGACGCCTTCCGCCGCGGCGAGGACATCCACGCCCGCACCGCGCGCGAGCTGTTCCTGCACGACGCGCACGCGACGCAAGAGCCCACCAAGGAGATGCGACGCCGCGCCAAGGCGGTGAACTTCGGCGTGGTCTACGGCCAGGGGGAGGCGGCGCTCGCCAAGAGCCTCGACATCGCGCGCGAGGAGGCGGCCGGCTTCATCGAGCGCTACTTCGAGCGCTACGCCGGCGTGCGCTCTTACATGGACGAGCAGATCGAGCGGGCTCGGCGGGGCGAAGGGGTGCGCACGCTGCTCGGCCGGCGCCGCTTCCTGCCGGACATCCACTCGCCCAACCGCGCCTTGCGACTGCAAGCGGAGCGCATCGCGCGCAACACACCCATCCAGGGGACCGCGGCCGACATCCTCAAGCTCGCGATGGTGGCCCTGCGCGCGCCCGTGGTCGCGGGCGCCCGCTTGCTGCTGACGGTGCACGACGAGCTCGTGTTCGAGGTGCCGGAGGACCGGGTCGACGAGGCGGCGCGGATCGTCCGCGAGAAGATGGAAGGGGTCGTCGAGCTCGCGGTGCCGCTGCTCGTCGAGATCGGCTCCGGCGAGACGTGGGCGGAGGCGCACGGCTAGCAGGCCGTCGAGGAGCGGCGCGCCGCGGAGGCGAACAGCGGCGCGCAGATGCGCCGCAGGCCGGCCTCGCAGCGCGCGACGTCGATCGGGGCGCCGGCGCTCGCGACGTGGAGCGCGTGGGGGCCGATGCGCACCGAGAACGCCTCGACCCGCTCGCCCGCGACGGCGGGAGCCAAGCGAGCGGCGTGGTCGCTGAGGCTCGCGAGCGCGGCGAGCCATTCGAGATCGACCCCTGCGACCAACAGGCCGTGATCGGTGGCGAGCGCGATCGCCTCGCACTCGCTCTCTGCGGCGATCGCCGACAAGAACAGGCGCGCAGCCTCGCTCGGATGTTCGGCCCTTCGCACGCGACGCTCGATGACGGGTTGCTCCATGCGCGCGGACGCTACGCACGCCGATCGACGACGGCCAAGATGGATGCGCGCCTTTGCTCGCGCAGAATCAGCCCAAAGTGGGCCGTCGACGGTCGTCCTTGGCGAGGCGTCGCCGCCCCCGCGCAGCCCCGAAATCAGAGCGTGAACGTCGCGCCGACGAGCGGCGTCAGGCCGATCGTCTGGTCGGGGTAGAAGTTGTACGGGACCTCGAGCGCCGCGGTGAGCTTGATCCCTTTAGCGACCGGGAAGGCCACGCCGCCGAGCGCCTGCACGCCGAGGATCGTGCTCGCCATGCCGTTGCTCCGAGGGGCGTAGGTGAAGATCGCCGCGACGAAGAAGGGCTCGTGGATGTTCCAGCCGATTTGGGGCAGGAGCGCGAAGGTGCGGAAGCGATCGCCCGCCTTCGGATCGGGGGCGAGCTGCTCGCTGAACTGCAGCTGCATGCCGAGGCGCACGTCCTTCCACGCGTAGACGTGCGCTCCGACGAACTCCGAGAGCACCTGCGCGTCGGCGACCGTGCTGTGGGTGCCCTTGGAGAGGTTCCACGTGATCATGTTCATGCCGAGGTTGTCGGGCTGGATGACGTCGCCCGGCTCGGCGGCGGAGGCGGTCGTCGCGACGAGCCCGAGGGCGATCGCGGCCAGCGCGCGGTGGATTCTCATCGTTCTCTCCGGATCTGGTTGGTCCCCCGCCCGGCGCGTCCCCGTGGTCTTGGCGACGCACAACAGGTCGCTTTATGGATCCTAAAGCAACAACTTTCAACCAAAAGGATCCATCGCAGCGACACGAGGCCCCGCGCGCGCCGCACGCGCGCACGCCGCGTCACCCGGTCGAGGGCGCGTCAGGGCTCGCCGAACTCGTAGCGGATCTCGCCCGCCGCGCGCGCGTCGTAGCCCGCGATCGCCCCGAGCGCGCCGCGGAAGGCCTTTGACTGCGCGACCTCGCAGGCGCCGACCACGTGGCGCTCGCCGAGCAGATCGGCGAAGAGGAGCAGGTCGTACGACTCGC
>JAJXTK010000180.1 GCA_021783935.1 Myxococcales bacterium
GACCGACGGCGTTCGAGTCGCCCCCCGAGAGCAGGTCGAGCGCCCGCCTGCGCCCGTCGGCGCCGATGGCGACCAGCGTCGCGAGCGAGAGCGCGATCAAGACGCCGAGGATCGCGCGGTCGCCGCGGGCGATGGGCGACCACGGCGCGCCGACGACGGCGAGCCAACCGACGACCAGCGTCGCCCCCAGCGCGGCGTGGGCTTTGGCCGAGGCGTGGGTCATCCGCGTCGGGCGTACCATTAGCATGGCGAGCCGAGCACTGTCCCGCTCGCGCACGCGGGGCACGGGCCCTCGAATCGGCTACGCTCCGGCGCTCTTTCGAAGCGAACCATGGCCGCCGCCGCGCCCGTCACCACGTCCGAGCCCGCGCGCTTCGAGCGCGAGGCGCGCCCCTCGCGCGCGCGTCGCCTGCTGTCGTTGAGCCTGCTCGCGAACCACTTCCCCGAGCTCCACGGGCTGCGCGTGCTCGCGATCCTCGGCGTGCTGCAGTTCCACGTCACGACGAACTTCAACGACGTGCGCGTGCACGAGGACCTCGACTGGAAGCGGCTCTCGATGAGCCTCTTCTTCGGCATGGACCTGTTCTTCGTGATGAGCGGGTTCTTGATCGGGACGATGATCCTGCACGCGCTCGACGCCGAGAAGAAGCAGCGGCCGCTGCGCTTCTACGCGCGCCGGAGCTTCCGCATCTTCCCGCTCTACTACGTCGTGTTGACCTTCCTCGCGCTGGTTCTGCCGCTCAACCCGACGCAGCGCGCGAACCTCTGGAGGGAGTACGCCTACCTCACCAACACCGTCTGGCCGCTCGAGCGCTGGACCGTGGTGATGAACTACGGCTGGTCGCTCTGCGTCGAGGAGCAGTTCTACCTCGTGGCGCCCCTGCTCATCGCGGCGCTCGCGCGCCTGCGGGGGCACGCGGCGCGCCTGACGCTGCTCACGCTCGTGTGGGCGAGCGCCGGCGCCGCGCGGCTATGGATCGTGCACCACGCGAGGGCGCCGTGGACCGACGACGCGCTCTTCCAGGCGGTCTACGTGCGCACGTACACGCGCTTCGACACGGTGATCGCGGGGGTCATCCTCGCGTACCTGAACTTCCACTTCGCCTCGAAGTTCAAGGAGCTCTTTCGCGCGCGGCGCTGGCGCAGGGCCTTCGGCCTCACCGCGCTCGGCAGCCTCTTCTTGCTGATCTACCCGGGCAGCCTCGGCGACGACGCGTACTTCTACGTCCGCGCGCTCTCGTTCGGGAGCATCACCAGCGTGATGTACGTCGCCTACGTGCTGCTGCTGCTGAACGGCGACGGCTGGGGCAAGCGGTTCTTCTCGGCCAAGCCCTTCCTGTACGCGGCGACGCTCGGCTACGGCATCTACCTCGTGCACATGCCGCTGTTCGACTACGTGGTGCTGCCGATCGCGCGGCGCATGGTCGGCCCGTGGGGGATGAGCATGACGCTGACCTGGCCGATCTCGCTCGCCCTGCTCTGGCTCTTCGCGGCCGCCCTCGCGTACGTGCTGCACCTCGCGGTCGAGAAGCCGGCGCTCTGGCTCCGCGACCGCTTCGCGCCGTAGTCCTTCGCGCCGCAGGGGCGCGCGGCGATCGGCGAGCGGCCCGCGAGGGCGCCCCGCTCAGCGCGCTGCGCACGACCACGCGTCGAGCATGCGCGGGTCGGCGCCGTACGCGCTCCACAGCCCAGCGCCCGACACCGAGCTCGAGAGATCGCCGAGGCTCGCGAGCAGCTGCGCGATGCTCGCGCCGTCGTCGTACCAGACCTCGTGGGGACCGTCCTCGCCGCGGTACTCGAAGTGCGGCGCGCCGTCGTCGTTGCGCACGAGCTTCGCGCCGACGCGCGCCCGCAGCGCCTCGGCCTCGCGCCAGCGGAGCGTGACGTGGGCGTCGCCCTTGCGCGGCCCGAAGTCGTAGCCGTAGCCCGGCAGGCCGATCTCGAGCCGATCGGCCGGGACGCCGCGCGCGCCGGCGTAGGCCACGACCTCGCGGATCCAGCTCGGCTTGGTCGTGGGTCCGGGCGGCACGGGCCCGAGCGAGTAGTCGTAGGTCATCAGCCGCACCGTCGCGCCGGCGATCGCGAGCGCGCCGTAGTCGTAGGCGCCCGGACCCGCATAGCCCGGGTCGTCGACCGTCTTCGCCTGCACGTCGACCACGATGCGCACCGCCTTGGGCAAGAGCACGCGCAGCGACTGGACCAGGCGCACGAGATCGGGCGCGGCGTCGGTCGGCATCGACTCGAGATCGAGCTCGACGACCGCGTGCCGCTCGCGCTGCTGCACCTCGACGAGGCGCGACAGCAGGCGTCCTGAGCGGCTCGGGTCGGCGAGCACCGCGGCCGCGAGCGCGCCGTCGAAGTCGCCGCCGCCGTTGTTCGCGATGACGAGCGCGGTCGCGATGCCGCGCTCGGCGAGCTGGCCGAGCAGCCGCGCGCGCCCTGGGTCGCCGCGCACCTCGAAGTCGCCGTCCGCGCGCAGTGGCTGGCAGTCGAGGCCGAGCGTGTCGATGTGGACGCCGTCGCGCTCGGTGAGCTCGAGCAGCCCGCTCGCCTCGTCGGCCGCGGCGTCGCACTCGGTCGTCCACACGTGCAGGGACTTGCGGTGCCAGGTGCCCGCGAGCGCCGGCGCGCAGGCGAGCGCCGGCACGCTTGCCCAGCGCGATCGGCCTTGCGCGTGCGGGCAGCCGATCGCCGCCGCCGCCAGCGCGAGAGCGAGCGGGAGCAGACGACGACGCCGCGGCGTCAGCGCCCACGACGGCTCGAGCGTCGGCTTCGTCGGCGGGGGAGGCATGAGCAAGGGCCCGGCGGAGGCGCCCTTGCGTACGACGCGAAGCCACGCGCTCAGTGGCGGCCGCCGTCCATCACCCACTCGTATTGGTCGGGGCTCACCGCGGTGAACGTGTAGACCGCCTTCTTTCCGCAGCCGCTCGCGCCCACTTGCCGGCCGGTCGAGAGCGCGACGAGCCCGATCTGCTCGCGCGGGCAGCTGAAGTCGAACCCGGCGCGCGTCGTCAGATCTTGCATCGGGATCCACCCCACGCCGTCGGTCACGTCGATGAAGGTGTACATCTCGCGCCGCCCGCACCCCTCGGCGATCCGCGTGTACTCGTCGCCGAAGGAACGAACGACGATCTGGTTCTCCGGGCAGTTGAGGCGAGTGGCGACGTTGGGCTTGCTGAACGTGTCCGCGGGGCTGTTGGGCGACGCGTAGCAGGCCGAGAGAACGACTGCGAGCACGGCGAGCCGACGCATGGAGACCTCCGGACGCGGGTGCCGCGCGCCAGGCGCGTGACGGCGATCGAATCTGTTACGGCCCGGTGCAGGAGTTCAAGTCGCATCGTGCGGGTCTCTCCGTCACGGCTGCGCGATCGGCGTCCCGGTCTCGACGACCTCGAAGTCGCTGCCGTGCAGTCGCCCGAAATCGGCCACTAGCGCGTCCATCAGCGGCGCCCAGCGATCGTCGCTGTCGCCGCCGAAATACCAGTCGCTCCCGTTGTCCGCGAGGATGACGCCGTACTTCTTCATCGCCGCGAAGATGACCTTGCCCGCGCTCGAGGCGGCGGCGACGTCGGTGCCCACCTTCATGCGCAGGCGCAAGCCCATCGGCGGCGCGTAGAGGCCGTGGCTGCTCGCCGCGTGCGTGGCGGGGTGGATGAAGTAGCTCGAGGTCGTGTTCATGGTGAAGCGGATCGCATGCTGCACCTCGCCCGCGGCGACCTCGTCGTAGCGCACCAGGCCGGGCAGGATCGGCAGCCCCGCGGCGTCGGCGCTCGTGAGCCCGTCGGCGCGCAGCGTGGTCGAACCGAGGTGGAAGATCGCGCCGTTGGCGGCGAGCCACGGCGGGCTCGAGAAGTTCTGCGCCTGGTAGACCTCGTAGAGCGTGCAGTCGTTCGGCGCGCCGGCGGTGTCGAGCAAGAGCAGGTGACGGTCGTCGCCGGGCGCCGCGCTGGGGCCCCCTTCGATCTTCGCGTTGGTCGGGATCGGGTAGCAGTACTGCGACGTCGCGCACGGATCGGGATCGCTGTCGGTGTTCCCCCAGCTCGCTTGCCACGAGAAGGCGACCTGCGGCGCCCCCGTGCCCATCTGCCACGGGATGCCGTAGTGGTTCGTCGACCAGTCGCCCCAGTCGGGGTGGAGCTTCGTCGAGGTGTTCATCGCCGCGAGGTAGTCGGCGCCGTGCGCGCTGAGCGGATCCCCCGAGACGTAGCGGTTCCACGGGCTGTCGGGCGGGAAGATGCGGCAGGGGCCGACGGTGGCCGATGTGCCGGGCGCGCCCGCGTCGTTCGCGCTCGGCGTGTCCGCGCCGAGATCGGCGCCTTGGTCGGCCGCGGTCGAGTCGGCCGGCGCGGTCTCGCTCGTCGCGCCGTCGTTCGTCGCGCCGTCGCTCGTCGCGCCGTCGTTCGAGCCGTCCGAGCTGCTCGAGCCGCACCCCGCCGCGAGAGCGCATGCGAGCACCGCCGAGAGCGACCGCGTGTGGGGCATGCCGACCTCCCGCGCAGGCATCTCCTCTGCGCGCGAGGGTCATCGAAGCGGAGATCGTGCTAGGCCGTCAACGCGCCGGGACGGACGCGAGGCGCTCATTTGCGCGTCGCGGGAATGAAACGGAGCGCCCGGACATCAAAGGGGCATCTTGGACCGCGCTCTCCGCCGCGCGCTCGTCGTCGCCGCGGCGCTGCATGCGGCGGCGTGGACATGGCTCGGGCGCGCGCCGGGCGATCGCCCCGCCGAGGTCGTGCCCGAGGCGGCGCCGACGATGGAGATCGAGCTCGCCGAGAGCCCCGCGATCGCGAACGAGTCGCGGCCGAGCACGCCCGCGCCCGCGTCGCTCGAACAAGAACCGCGCCTCGCCGCGGTCGGTCTTTCGCGCGCGCCGATCGCAGTCGGATCGCCGAGGGCTCCTTCGCGCGCGGACGAGCCGCGTGACGCCGCGTCGAGCTCGGAGCTGCTGACCGCCCACGGCGACTCGCCCGAGGTCGCGCGCCTCCCCGCGCCAGCCCCCTCGGCGAGCTCGCTCGAAGCGCGCCTCGACGCCTTCGATCCGAACCACCGCCCGTCGTGGATGCCGGCGAAGTCGGGCGCGGGCCTGAAGGTCGGGGAGGCGCCGGGGGCGGAGGCGCTCGCGGCCAAGGTCTCGCGCGATCTCGCGCAGGGGTCGGACGATCGCGCGCGCTCGGCCGGCGGGCGCGGGGGGCCTGTGGCGTCGGCCGCGCACGAGGCCGCGGCCAGTGTGTGGGCGCCGCAGACCGGCTATGCGGTGATCGCCGTCGATCTCGACGACAAGGGGCACGTCGCGCGCGTCTCGCTCGTCGACGCGAGCGGCGATCGGGCCGACTGGCAGAAGGTCGCCGACGGGATCCAGAAGGGGCTCGCCGACAAGAAGGTCGACGTCCCCGCGGGCGCCGGCGGCCTGCGCGTGACCGTGAAGGTCGAGGCGAAGCTCGCCTACCCGAGCGGCGCCTCGCACCCCGTCACCGGGCCTTCGCTCGGCAACGACGGCACGCAGGCGACCGCGAGCGTCGCCTTCGATCTCGCCGACGTGGGCCAGAAGCCGAAGCGGATGGTCGGCGTGGTCGTGCTCTCCGAGACGAGGCTCTGACGGCGGCGATTTGCGCGGCGCCCTGCGCGATGCGAGACCTCGCCCGATGATCGTCGAGACCTTCGCGGTCGGGCCGCTAGGCTGCAACTGCTCCATCGTCCACGACCCCGCGAGCAAGGAGGCGATCGTCGTCGACCCCGGCGGCGACGTCGACGAGATCGTCTCGCGCCTGCGCGCGCGCGGGCTCACCGCCAAGGCGATCGTCCACACGCACACCCACTTCGATCACGTCGGCGGCACCGCGGCGCTCCAGCGCGAGACGTCCGCGCCGGCGCGCATCCACCAGGCCGATCAGTTCCTCTACTCGATCCTCCCGATCCAGGTCGCGATGTTCGGCATGCCGGCACCCGAGACGTGCGAGCTCGACACCTGGCTTCGCGACGACGAGGAGATCGCGCTCGGCGCCCTGCGGGTGCACGTGCTCCACACGCCGGGGCACACGCCGGGATCGTGCTGCTTCGAGGTGCGCGCGCCGTCGACCGAGGAGGTCGTGCTCTTCTCGGGCGACACGCTGTTTCAGGGGAGCGTCGGGCGCACCGACCTGTGGGGCGGCGATCACGACGCGCTCGTGCGCTCGATCCGCTCGAAGCTCTTCGCGCTCCCCGACGCGACGCGCGTGGTCTGCGGCCACGGCGAGCAGACCACGATCGACTTCGAGAAGCGCAACAACCCGTTTCTGCGATGAGGCTCGGGCCTCACTTGCAGGTCGCGGGGTCCTTCATCGAGCAGGTGCCGTTGGTGCATGTCGCGGGGGCCGTGCACGGACCGCCGAGGACCGCCTTGCTCGCGTCGCACGCGGCGCCGTCGGCCACGCGCGCCTCGCAGGTGCCCGAGTAGGTCGTCGGCGAGGTGATGCTGCAGTAGCTGGTCGCGTCGCAGACGGTGAGCGAGCCCGCGGTCGTGTCGTAGCCGCACTTGGCGGCGAGCGCGGCGCCCTGGACGATCGCCTCGCACTTGCTCGTCTTCACGCTGCACCAGTCGCCGCCGATGCCGTCGCACGCGGGGTGGGTCAGCGTCGTGGTGCCGGGCGGGTCGCACGCGCCCCCCGCGGCGGTGGGCGCGGCGCACTTGGCCTGGAAGCAGGTGAGCGTCGCGTTGCAGACGTGGTTGCTGTCGCAGAGCGCACCGAGCCCCGCGAACTTGTGGCAGCGCCCGTCCTTGCTGCCGCACGTGTAGCCGTCTTGGCAGTCGTTGCTGACGCAGGGGTCGTTCTCGGCCGGCGGATCCTGGCAGGTGCCGCAGATCCCCTTGGTCGCGTCGATGGCGCAGAACTTCGTCGCGCACTGCGAGTGGTCGGCGCACGCGCCCCCCTTCGCGACCGTGCCCGCGACCGGCTTGCACGCGTCGGGGAGGTTCACCGCGAAGACGTCGGCGCACGAGACGGCCGGAATCGCGCCCGCGCAGGTCTCGAGCCAAGCCGGCGTGGTGCCCGTGCCGTTGGCCGCGAGCGCGTCCGCGAACTGCGTCTTCAGGCGCGAGGCGCAGGTGGCCTCGTTGCCGTAGCCGAGGAGCACGTAGAACGGCGCGCAGGCGGACCATCGGGCGCAGATGGCGTTGGCCGTGTCGGTCGCCGCCTGATCGGCGGTCACTGCCGGCGAGGTGTCGGCCCCCGCGTCGGTCGCGGCGCTGCCGCCCGGGTTGCTGCTCGACGAGCAGGCGCCGACCAGCGCGGCGAGCGAGACGGTGACGGCAAAGGAAGTGACGATGCGCTTCATGGAACCTCCCTGATGCTGCTGCTGCGGCCCCGCGTTCCCCGTGGCTCTTGGGCTCCGCTCCCGAGGGCCAAGGCCCGTGCGCCGCGCACGACCCCTCGTGCGGCCGCCTGGACCGCGGGACGCGCCGACGACCTCGACGGGGGCAGCATAGACCGTCGGCTCGCGCGCGGCGGCCCGAGCGGTACCCCGCACTTGCGCCGTCTCTACGCGTCTCTTCGTGCGCGCGGGGGGGCTCGAGGCTACATTTGCCCTCATGCACCGTGCGCTCGCGGCGACGCTCCTCGCTTCGGCTCTCTCGCTCGGCATCTTCGCCTGCGGCCAGAGCGGCGGCGACATGGGGGGCGACTACGCCGGCACCCCAGACCCAGGTTGCTCGAACTACGCCACCTGCGGCGCGTGCACGCCGATCGTCGGCTGCGGCTGGTGCGCGTTCGGCGACGGCACCGGCGCGTGCGCGATGGGGCCCGAAGCCTGCGGCACGCAGCGGTTCTCCTGGACGTGGGAGCCCGCGGGGTGCAGCGCCGACGGCGGCGTGGCGCTCGACGCCGCCACGACGAGCGACGGCGCCACGACGAGCGACGCCGCGGTCGCGACCGACGCGCCCGCATCCAGCGACGCCCCGCCCACGAGCGACGCGCCCGCATCCACCGACGCCCCGCCCGCGAGCGACGCGCCCGCAGCGACCGACGCAGCGAAGTGCGTGGCGCCCGCCACCGGCACGACCGCGTGCGTCCAGACCACCGGCGGTACGCTGTGCGGCGCGACCGAGGCCACCGTCGCGTGCCACGGCAGCGACCCCTCGAGCACGCCCGCCCCGTCGGCCTCGGCCAACTGCCGCCAAGTGGCGGGCCCCGCGGGCGCGGTCTTCTACTGCTGCCCGTGCGCGAGCTGAGCGCTCAATCGTCTTTGCAGTCGGCGTAGTCGACCGGCACGCCCGCGCGCAGGTTGAGCCGGAACGCGTCGGGCACGAGCGGCGGGTTCACGTTCGCCTCTTCGTACTTGAAGACGACGTCGCTCCCCTTGCTCGGGACCTCGACGTGGATCTTGCGCGGCACGTCGACGACGACGCTCGGGCCGCTCGGCGGGATCTCCGGCGAGAGCCCGGCGACCTCGGGCAGCGGGTCGGCGGTCTTGGTCGGCGCGTGATCGCCCATGGTCACGCGGTAGACGAGCGAGTCCCCTTCGCCCCAGCCGATCACGCCGAGCAGGTGGACGTGCTGCTCGGCCCAGGGCTTGTCCCAGTCGGCCGCGGTCGGCGCGATGCGAAGCTCGTGCGCGAGCGACTTGCCCGGCTCGCGGAGCATCACGCGGTAGTACCCCTCGTCGCTCCAGCTGATGCCGTCGCACGCGATCGGCCCCGCGATCTTGGGGCGCATCCCCCAGAGCATCGGCACGAGCTCGGTCGAGGAGAGCGGCACCTGGGTGAGCTTCGCGATGTTGCACGGCTTGGCCGGCCCCGTCAGGAAGCGCTGGTTCGCCTTGTCGTCGGCGATGAAGTCCTTGCCGTCGCTCGAGATCTCGCCCGCGGTGCCGACCACGTTGGCCGTGATCGCGATGCGCAGGTTCGCCGGGGCGCCGGCGAGCAAGAGCAGATCGCCGCGCACGCGCCCGTTCTTGCCGAGGTAGTCGATCTTCGCCCGGCCGCGCACGCCGCTGACCGAGGCGTAGGTGGCGTCGAGGCGATCGACGGCGCTCTTGGCGTCCGGGAAGCGCGAGGTCGGCGGCCGCGCGCTGCCGCAGGCGACGAGCGCGGCGGCGACGAGCACGAGGCGGAGCGCGGCGAACGAGCGAGGCATCGGCGGCGGCTTAGCTCGGCGGCGCGCGGCGGTCGATCGCGACTGCCGCGCCGAGGGGCGTGCGACGCTCGGCTATCATGCGCGGATGGACAGGGAAGCGTTCGAAGCGGAGGTCCTCGCGCTGGCGGGCTCGGGGCGCGTGACGGTGGCCGACGTGAGCGCGCGCAGCGGCCTGACCGAGCGCACCTGCGAGACGTTGCTCGCGAGGATGGTGCGCGACGGGAGGCTCGATCGCGACGGCGACGAGGCCGCGCCCGCCTATCGCGCGCCGGCTCGCGAGCGCGCCCGCGGCAGCGAGCGGCCGGCGCCAAGGCGCAGCGAGCCGCCCGCGGACGAGGCTCGCTCGGGGCTCGGCGAGATCGAGCGCGACGTGCACGGCGAGGTCATCGCGGCCGCCGGCAAGCTCGTCGTCGCGCAGGCCGGCGAGCGCATCCAGGCGGCGATCGGCATGGCGCACAACGACCGCCGCAGCCTCGGCATCGCCGCGCTCGCCGGGCTCTTGCTCGGGCCGCTCGGGCTCTTCTACGCCGCGCCGTGGGCCACGGCGATCGTCGCGACGGCCGTCTATCTCGGGCTTCGCTGGCTGCCGTTCTGGCCGACGGAGGGGGCGTGGCGCTTCTGGCTCGTCGTGCACGCGCTCTTCGGCTTCGCGAGCTTCCTCTACGCGGTGCGCTTCAACCGGACCGGGGAGCGATCGCCGCTGCTCCCCCCGCGCCCCAAGAAGAGCTCCGGGCCGCGCGGGCCTTGAACGTACGCGCTTCGGCGCCGCGACGCGCGCGCACGGCCTCGGCCCTCGCGCGTGTGCGGCGCGCGAGATGCTCACGACACTTCGAGGTGTCGATCATGGCGACGCGACGCGGGGCCACACGTGAGGTCGTCTCGGTCTTTCGTGAGGCGCTGCTGCTCGAGCGCGAGGCGCTGATGGC
>JAJXTK010000181.1 GCA_021783935.1 Myxococcales bacterium
GCGCGCTCGCGCGCGAGCGCCGGCGGCAGATCGTGGCGCGCCGCCGCGTCGATCGAGAACACCGCCGAGGCCGGCGCCGGCTTCGCAGCGACGCGGTTGCTGCCGCGCCAGTCGAGGGTCCACACGTCGCAGCCGCGCGCCTGGAGGTAGTGCACCAGGTGCCCCTCGTCAGGCGTCGTGAACGTGTCGCTGTTGGCGCTGCCGCCGTGAAGGAGCAGCGCGGAGCGAACGGCGCGCTCGACGGGGAAGCGGCGGAGCAGCAGGACGAGGCCGTCGTCCGTCGACAGCTCGGTCGTCGGGTCGGTCGTGCTCACGAGTGCCTCCCCATCGTCCGGCCCAGCGCGAGGCCGCGGTAGCGCTCGATCGCGGGCAGGTAGATCTCGGCGAGGTGGCCGAAGAAGACCGTGCCGAACGTCGCGATGGCCCAGACGGTGCGCGCCGGATCCGTCGTGCCGGTCACGCGCATCTTGCCGATGACCTCGTAGAGGAGCACCTCCATCGGCAGGCGCGCGACCCCTTCGGTGACCAGATCGCGCGCCTCGCTCCACACGGTGACGAACAGGTTGGTCGTGTCGGCCCAGGCGCGCGCCCCCTCGCCGTGGTGCATGCGCTTGAAGCCGAGCACGTGCCACCGCTCGTCGCCCTGCGCGAAGGAGAGCTCGTAGAGCATGATGCGATCGGGCCCCTGGTAGGCGCTGCCCGGGAAGGGCACGAACAGGCTCGCGCCCCCGTCGAGCGGCGCGCCGTCGATCGCGATGTGCTCGTCGGGCCAATGGAAGTCGGCCGTCCCGCGCATCGGCATGCGGTGTCGATCGTCGGCGCCGAACGCCACGACGTCGTCGATCGAGGCGTGCATCGTGAGCGACAGCGTGTTGCCCGGCGCGCCGGGGCGCGGACAGCCGCGTCGGTAGGCGGCCTCGTAGGGCTCGGCCGTCTGCGGGACGTCCAGGCGGCGCGGGATGGCCCCGCCTCGCGTGTGGCGGAGGTGGTGCAAGAGCCCGAGCTCGTCGCGCGCAGGCGCGTCGCCCGCGTGAAAGCCGCTCATGACCTCGGTGAAGGAGACGCCGATCGGCTGCGACTCGAACGCGGGCGACGGCCCCGGCGTCGGCTCGAGCGCCCAGCGGCCGCTGCGCGCCCGCCACGCGTGGATGCGCGCCTGCTCGTCCGCGTCGATCGCGAAGGCGACGCCGGGCTCGCCGCAGCTCTCGAGGAAGCGCTGCACGTTGCGCTCCGCCAGCGCGGCGATCGTGCTCGACGGGTTGACGCCGAGGGCGCGGGGCATCGCCGCGCCGTCGAAGACGAAGAGGCCCGGGTGACCGAAGACCTGCCCCCACGGGTCGACCACCCCCTCGTCGGGCGAGTCGGCCATCGGACATCCCCCTTGCTGGTGCACCGAGATGGGCTTGCGCGCGGCGGCCCACAGCGGGTTGACGCGCAGCTCGCCCTTCCACCTGCCGGCGAGGTCGCGCATCAAGAGCTCCTGCTCGCTGTAGGTCTGCTGGCGCGGGTCGAGGGGCAGCCGGACGCGGAGCTCGCGCCGCTCGTCGAGGTAGTAGCGCCCCGCGGAGCGATCGCGCCCCATCGAGAGGAGCACGGCGCGGTGCTCCGGCTTGGAGGGCTCAGCCTCCCAGCCCGCGAGCCAGCCGAGCACGCGCGCCGCGTTGTCGGGCGTCGGCGCGTAGCGCTCGACGACGAGCTGCTGCGCGATGTCTACGAGCGCCTCGTCGTCCCCGCCGAGCCACGCCTGCACGCGCGCGGCGATGCGCAGCCCGAGCCGTCGCGCCCAGCCGACCTTGGCGAGCCCCATCGCCGAGAGCACGCGATCGACCGCGCGCTCGCGCATCTTGGCCGAGGCCGCGGGGACGACCTGGGCGAGCTCGCTTCGACCCGCCGCGTACGCGAGGTCGCGCAGCTCGCCGAGCGCCGCGGCGAGCGCCGCCGGCACCACGTCCGACTGCGGCCGCAAGAGGTCGCCCTTGGCGAGCACCGCGAACAGGCCGTCGGGGATCGCAGCGAAGGGCGCGCCCGACGACGGCCCCTGCGGCTCGGTGAACGGATCGTCGAACGGCCGCGGCGCCTTCGACGGGTAGGCGTTGCGCCCGAGCAGCGCGCGCGCCCGGAAGCTCGCCACCGCCCGCGTCATCGCCGCCGGGTAGCCCCCCTCTTGGATCATGAACCAGTCGTCGGCGTCCTGGTGCACCAGCGCCGTCGTGATCGTGGGCCCCTTGCCCGGCTCCTGCGGCTCGTCGGTGTCGAAGACGACCGCGAACGAGTCGGAGTTGCCGTAGAAGCGCTCGCCGAGCCGCTCGCTGAGCCGCGAGAGGCCGCGGCCGCGGCTGCGCAGCAGGATCTCGGAGCTGCACGCGGAGCCCGCGCACAGGAACACGTACTTGGCGGCGACCTCGCGCTCGGCGTGGAGCGCGTGATCGAAGTAGGTGACCTCGTAGCCCGCCCGACCGTCGGCGGCGGGAGACACCCACAGCACCTCGGCGAGCGTGCGCACGTCGGCCCCGCGGTCGACCTCCAGGAGGTAGTTCAGATCGAGGGTGTTCTTGGCGAGGGTGCGGCAGCCGGTGTCGCACTCGCCGCACAGGTTGCACGCCTGCTGCGTGCGCTGCTCGTCGACCTCGCGCGGGGGGCCGAAGTGCACGGCGAGCGGCGGGTAGAACGTCTTGCGCCCGAGGCGCTCGGCCGCGACGTCGAAGGCGCGCGTCTTTCGGAGGCTCGCGCCGACGGGGGTCGCCGTGATCGGCTTGATGTCGAGCTTCGCGGCGACGCGGTCGTAGTAGGGGTCGAGCGCCGCGCGCGTGATCTGCGCCGGCCACCCGTCGCGGAAGGCGTCCTGCGGCGCGCGCAGGTGGACGTTGGCGTAGACGAGCGAGCCGCCGCCGTAGCCCGCGGCGTGCACGCCGATCGTGTCGCCGAGGTCGCGCACCTCCCAGAGCCCCTGCGAGGCCGACCAGTGAGACGGCTGCCCGTGCCGCCTCTTGCGAGCGCCCCCCTCGTCGCCGACGGACGACGGCGAAAAGGCCCAGCGCGCGAGGTCGGGGAAGACCTGATCGTCGCGCGGCAACGACGGGAAGTCGCCGCCCTGATAGCGCCGGCCGCGCTCCAAGACGACGACGTCGAGCCCAGCCTTGACCAGCCGGTGCGCCGTGACGGCGCCCCCGAAGCCCGTGCCCACGACGATAGCGGTCGGCCGATCTCCCATCGCCCCCCCCCACGGCACCCCCGCAGCGATCGAGCGATCGCGTGGATGCGCTGCCTCGCCAGGCATAGTATTCGACTCCACGTGGCTCACGAGATCGAGGCGATTTCGAGCGGGGCCGACCGAATCGTCGGCGCGCTCGACGGTTTCTTCCCGGCGCGGATGATCGCCCGCCTCGAGGGGGACGCGCCGAGGCAGACGCGCTTCGCGGCGGCGGTGCTCTTTGCCGACATCTCCGGCTACACGGTCCTCACCGAGACGCTCCTCGCTCGCGGGGACGAGGGGCTCGCGCAGCTGAGCGACCTGCTCGATCGAGCCTGGGGGCAGTACGTCCGCGAGGTCGACGCGCACGGCGGCGAGGTCCTCTACTTCGCGGGCGACGCCCTGCTCGCCTACTGGCCCGCCGACTCCGCCGCCGCGATGCCCGCCGCCGCGGGTGCCGCGGTCGCGTGCGCGCGGAGCCTGCACGAGGCTCGCGTGCCGGTCGGCGAGGCGCTGCGGCCGCAGCTGCACATCGGCCTCGACTGCGGGGAGCTCTGGGGCTCGCGCGTCGGCGGCGACGACTACGCGCACCTGATCTTCGGCGGTGGCGCGGTGCGAGAGGCAGCTCGCATCGGCGCGCGCGCGCCGCGCGGACGGAGCGCCCGCTCGGAGCGCATCCGCGCCGCGCTCCGGGCGTCGACGAGCTCGGGCCCGTCGAGCGCAGTCAGGGGCTCGGACGACGCGCAGCCGGTGTCCACCCCGAGCGTTCCGCACGCGCACCTCGTGCCGAAGGTCGTGCTCGACCGCGGTGCGGGCGGAGCGTGGTCCGCAGAGCTGCGGCACGTCACGAGCCTCTTCGTCCAAGTCGCAGGGTTCGACGAGCAGGCGCCCGACGCCCTGCGGCAGATCGACGCCGTCACGCGCACGGCGCACGCGGCGCTCGAGCCGTTCTCGGCCTCGCCGGGGCGCTGGGTCATCGACGACAAGGGGTTGGTCTTCGTCGCGGTGTTCGGCCTGCCGCTCAACGCCCACAAAGACGATCGCGCGCGGGCCCTCAAGGCTGGCGCCGCGATCGAGGCGGCGCTCTCGGCGATCGGCAGGCGCAGCGCCGTCGGCGTCGCGACGGGGCTCGCGTTCTGCGGGCCGATCGGGGCCCCCTTCCGCCGCGAGTACGTGACCATCGGCCGCGCCATGAACCTGGCCGCGCGCTTGATGGACGCCGGCGAGGGGGCGCTCTACGCGGGGCCGACCGCCGGGCTCGAGCAGGAGGGGCTGCTGCTCGAGCCGGCGCCGCCCCGACGCATCAAGGGGTTCGCCGAGCCGGTGTCGGCGTTCCGCTTTCGCGTCCAGGTGGCGCGACCGTCGCGATCGAGCCCGCTCGCGGGGCGCGACGAGGAGCGCGCGACGCTCGGCCGCGCGCTCGAGCGCGCGCGCAACGGGGACGGCTGCGCGGTGCTGGTCCAGGGCGAGGCGGGCATCGGCAAGTCGCACCTCGTCGCGGATCTCGCGGCGCGCGCCCGAGAGCAGGGGGTGGCCGTCCGCATCGCGACCAACGATCCGTCGGACCACGCTCCCGCCTACTCCGCGTGGCGCCCGATCTTCCGCGACCTCCTCGGCATTCGCGCGACCGACGACGCCGCCGCCGCGCGCGCCGCCGTCAAGGCGTGGTTCGAAGCGCGGCCGAGCCTCGCCCCGTTCGCGCCGCTGCTGCAGGCGGTGCTGCGCGTCGAGATGCCGGACACCGACGTGACCCGCCACCTCGAAGGCCCCGCGCGCGTCGAGCGCACGGCCCGCTTCCTGTCGGAGCTGCTCGACGTCGCGCTCGAGCGTCCCGCCCTGGTCATCCTCGAGGACGGCCACTGGATGGATCCGGACTCGTGGACGCTGGCGCGCGCGGCGTCGCTGCTGCACGGCGTGCTGGTCCTCGTGACGACGCGCCCGGTGCCGCGCCGCCCCGAAGAAGAGGCGTTTCGCGCGCACCCCGAGCGGGTCACGATCGAGCTTCCGCCGCTGTCGTTCGAGGCGATCGGGCAGATGGTCAGGCGCTGCCTGGAGGCAGAGTCGGTCACCGGCGGGCTGGTCGACACGGTCCACGAGCGTTCGGGCGGCAACCCGCTGTTCGCGCTCGAGTTCGTCCACCTGCTGCGCGAGTCGCAGCGGGCGATCCTGCAGCGCGGACACTGGGTATTGGCCCAACGCGAGCCGGAGCGGAGCACCCCTGTGTCGGTGCGCGGGCTCATCGCGGACCGCGTCGACACGCTCGGGGCGCAGCCGGTCATGACGCTGAAGGCGGCGGCGGCCATCGGACCGAGCTTCTCGCTCTCGCTGCTCCGACGAATCCTCCCGCCCGAGGCTGCGGCGGCGGTGCCGTCGTCGATAGCCGAGCTCGAGTCGCACCAGCTCGTCGAGCCGGCGGCCGACGGCTACGGCTTCCGCCACGGCCTGATCTGCGAGGTCGTCTACGAGCTGATGCTCCCCGATCAGCGGCGCGAGCTGCACGCGGCGGTCGCCCGCGCGCTCGAGGCCCAGGCGGCCGAAGGCGATCCCGTCGAGGCCTCGCTGCTCGCGCACCACTGGTTCTTGGCGCGCGATCTCCCGCGCACGCTCCGCTACGCCGACGCCGCGGGGAGCCAGGCGCTCGCGGCCGGCGCCTACCGCGAGGCCGCCTACTTCTTCGGCCAGTGCCTCGAGTGCGCGTCGCGCGAGCCGACGCTGCGCCCCGACCCCCGCGTGCTCACGCGCTGGCATCGTCAGCTGGCCGACGCCTACCACGGGCTCGGCGATCTGGCGCAGCTGCGCGCCCACGCGACGCGCGCGCTCGAGGCGGCGGGGCTCGATCCCGAGCCCTCGCCCCTCGCGAGGATCGCCAGCGCCGTCGTTCACCTCGCGCGCGAGCTCGTGGTCGGTGGCGTGCGCCGCGGCTCCCCGGCGCGCGCGCGCCCGACGCGGCTCCCTCACGAAGACCTCGCCAGGGTCTACGAGCACCTCGTCGAGCTCGCCTACTTCGACAACGACGGCCTCACCATGCCGTGGGCCGCGCTGCACGCCATGGAGTCCGCCGGTCGCGCGGGCCAGCTGTCGGATCTGTCGCGATCGTACGCCCAGCTCGGTGGCGTGCTGGGGCTCGTGCCGGGAGTGCTGCTGCCACGCCGCTTCATGCGGCGCTCGCTGGAGGTCGCGAAGCTCGCGTCGGACCCGCACGCGGAGGCGTACATGCACATGTGCAACTGCCTCTACTCGGTGGGCCTCGGACGCTGGGAGACCGTCGACACCAGCATCGCCGAGTGCCTGCGGATCTGCGCGCGCACCGCCGACACTGTCACCGCGGGCAACGTCCTCATCGTGCGCTTTTGGTCGCTCTACTACCGCGGTCGTACCGAGGAGGCGGCGCGCACGGCGGCGGAGCTGCAGGAGGTGGCCGCGCGCGGGCAGCACGAGCAGCACGCCGCATGGGCCAAGCGCGCGCAGGGGCTGCTCGCCGCGCGGGCGAACGACGGCAGGCGCGCGGTCGGGCTCGTCGAAGAGGCGCGCGTGGGGCTCGAAGGGACGCGCAACTCGAACGAGATGCTCGAGACCGACGGCGTGCTCGCGCTCGCATTGCTGCGCGCGGGCGACCTGGACGGCGCCGAAGAGGCGGCGCGGCGCGCCCTCGACGTCGCCGTGGCCATGAGAGTCCCGACCAGCCACGGCACGCTGTCGGGGCTCGTCGGCGCGCTCGAAGTCGTCTTCGCGGCGCGGCGCGCGCACCCGCAGGAGCCCGAGTGGACCGCGCGGACCGACGCGGCGCTGCGCGCGTTGCGCTGGTATCGCTTCATGTTCAACGTCGCCGAGCCGGCGCACCTGTACTGGCGCGGCCTCGCGCGCCTCGAGCGCGGCGATGCGCGCGGCGCGTCGGCCGATTGGCGCGAGGGGCTGCGCCGCGCCGAGGCCGCAGAGTTGGCCGACGACGCCGCGAGACTTCGCTCGGCCCTGTCGATGGGCCTGGCCGCGGTCACGCAGATCGGGGTAGGTCCGGCGGGCAGCGCGTAGGAGTGGGCGCTTCGAGGGTCTTCTCGTTGGGATCGATGATCCAGGCGTGCGAGACACGCTCGCGCGCGTAGATCGGGAGTTTGATCGTGCGGTCCAGCTTGGCCGTGCCGGGGGAGAGGATCTCGCAGCCCCAGTCCGGAGCGAGCTCGCACGCGGCCACGTCCGGAAACACCGGCATGCGCTCCCTACGCCAGCCGGCGAGGTCGGGTACGAGCACGTCGGGGCCGAGGTGAAGCTCGGGCTCGTAGAGGAGCCACCACCCGCCGGGCCCTCCGGAGCCGACGTCGAAAGGACCGTCGAGCGTGCCGCTGAGACGGCTCGCCGTCCGGGCGTGTCGGAAGGCGGGTCGGGGGGACGCATGGAGGGTGCCGCCGAGGATCTCGCCGACCTGGTTCCTCGGAAGCGCGAGGAGATCGTCGTACGTCGCGATCTTGCGGACAGCGCTGGCCATCGCTTCGGTCAGCCTAGCAGGCCGTTGAGAAACGGCCTGCGGAAACTGTGACCGTCAGCAGGCTGTGGTCGATCGCGCAGGAGATCGCGGCATGACCCGGGAGAGGATCGGCCGGTCTCGGAGAAACTCCACAGCCTGCTAGGCATATACATATACCATCAATGTCCTCGAGTACGTCAACGGCTGGACTCGGGTGCAGCAGACGACGGAAGTCCGCGAGGACGCGGCCAACGTACTTCGGAAGATGAAGGTGGCAGTGCCGCCGCCGCTCCACCTTGTGGAGGAAGTCAAAGCAGAAGTGGAGCTGATCGCCTAGTAACACGCGCTCACGGGGAAATGCGAGTGCAACCGCTCGAGATTGCAAGTGATCGTGTGCCCAGCGCCGGCGCGGGCCGGTCAAAGTCGGGTCGCACTTCCTTGCCTCGGCGCTCGCACCCGTCCCGGGTAGACTGAGGCCCATGCTCCGCACGCGCGCCCTCCTCCCCGTCTTCCTGGTCGCGGCCTGCAGCAGGGCGCCACAGGCCTCGACGTCGACGACCTCCGAGGCCGATGGCTCGTCGACCGGCACGAGCGACGCGAGCGGAGGTAACGACTCGGGAAGGGGCGAGGCCGACGCGGGCGGCACGAGCACGAGCGACGGCGGGACGCTCGTCACGACCACCACCAAGACCGCCCTGCTCTCGAACGACACGAGCGCGAGCGCGGCCTTCACCGACGTCTACACCCCCGCGACGCGCTTCAACGGCTCGACCACGCCCATCAGCAACGGCGACGCCCCCGCGAGCCCCACGCCGCTCGTCGACCTGACGCACGGCGTGGTCAGCAAGGTCTCCGTGCACGGGCTCTTGCCGGCGGGCGCGGCGACGAAGGTCTTCGTCGAGACCCAGTCATGGTTCTGCACGAACGGCAACGCCCCCATCCCGACCGCCGCCAACGCCGATCAGTGCGGGAGCCACGTCGACATCGGCTACGACTCGAACGCGACGAGTCACGTCCAGACCGAGGTCGCCGACATGATGAGCCGCGGCTTCGACGGCGTGATCCTCGACTGGGTCGGGCAGGCCGCCGGCCTCGGCGCGATCGGCCAGCACTCGACGGACACCACCGCGATCAACACCGGTCACATCTCGCTCGTCATGAAGAGCGCCGAAGCGACGGGCGGGAAGTTCCAGTTCGCCGTGATGGAGGACGAGGGCATCAAGGCGTGCGCCGCCCAGGCTGGGTGCGACGTCACGGCCCAGGTCGTGAGCGACCTGAGCTTCCTCGCCGCGCACTTCTTCACGTCGCCCGCGTACGCCACGGTCGGCGGGCGGCCGCTCGTCTACTTTTTCAGCATCGACACGTGGGCGCATGCCTACAACAAGACCATCGACTGGACGACGGTCCGCGCCCAGGTGAGGGGCAACCCGCTCTTCGTCTTCGAGAACGCGGGCGGCTTCACGCACGCCGAGAGCGACGGCGCGTACGCGTGGCTCACGGTCACGCCCATCGCCAGCTACCCGGGCTCGGACCCCTTCGGCACCGCCGCCTTCCTCCCGTACTTCTACGGTCAGGCCGCGATGCACCCGACCGCGTACCGCGTCGGCAGCGCGTACAAGGGCTTCGACGACAACCTCGTCAACGGCTGGGGCGGCGGCCAACGCTACACCGGCCAGCAGTGCGGCAAGACGCTCCTCGACACCATGAAGGCCGCGAGCGCCGTGATCTCCGGCGCGCACCCCCTCGACGCCGTGCAGGTCCCCACGTGGGACGACTACGAGGAGGGCAGCGAGATCGAGACCGGCATCGAGAGCTACGCTGCCATCACCGCCTCGCTGAGCGGCTCGACGTTGAGCTGGTCGGTGAGCCCCGCCGCGGACGCAGCCCCGGACTGCAAGCAGGCCATCGCCCAGGGCTTCTCCCTCGACGCGACGATCCACCACTACGAGGTGTACGCGTCGCCCGCGAGCGACGGCGAGGACCTCGCGCGCATCGGCGCCGACGTGCCGGCCTCCACGAAGAGCCTCGATCTCGGCGGGCTCCTGCCCCCCGGAAGCTATCTCCTCTACGTGTACGCGGTGGGCCAGCCGCTGCTCCACAACCACCTCTCGCAGGGCATCTCCTTCACGCATTGACGCCGGCGCGATTCGCGCCGCGCTCGCTCACTGGGTCTGCGGGGGCGGGATGGGTCAGGATCCCGCCCTGAGCGCGATCGTCGCTGTTAGAGCCCCCATCCCCGCCCTTCCCCCGCGGTGCGGGGGAAGGGAGATCGCGTGGCGCGAACGCGCGCAGGCAACCGTGCCTCGGCGTGGTCGAGCCTTCGAGATGCGAAGACGTTCGGCGTTGCCGA
>JAJXTK010000182.1 GCA_021783935.1 Myxococcales bacterium
CCGATCTCGAGCTCCTCGTTCGCGAAGAGCGCGACGCGCACGGTGCGGCGAGGCCTCTCGGGCAGCCCGCCGAGCAGGCGCGCGAGCTCGAGCGCGATGACGCACCCCGCGCCGTCGTCGACCGCGCCGCGGCCGACGTCCCACGAGTCGAGGTGCGCGCCGAAGAGCACGATCTGATCGGCGAGGTCGGTCCCGGGGATCTCGCCGATGACGTTGTGCGACTCGCCGGCGAGCAGCGGACGGCTGCGCAGATCGAGCCCGATGCGCACGCTCTGCCCCGCGCCGAGCAGGCGGTGGAGCAGGTCGCCGTCGGGGGGCGAGAGCGCGGCGGCGGGGATCTGCGGGACGTCGCGCTCGTAGGCGAGCGAGCCGGTGTGCGCGACGCGCATCGAGTGGGTCGCGATCGATCGAATCAGAAACCCCGCGGCGCCGTGGCGGGCCGCGCGCGCGGGGCCGGCGGTGCGCGCCCAGCCCCCTTGATTGTAGCCGGTGCCGTCGCGCAGGCGCGGCATGACGTGATGGAGGTAGACGAGCTTCCCCTCGAGCTTCGCCCGCCCGAGTCGATCGATCTCCTCGAGCGAGGAGACCTCGACGAGCTGCGCGTCGAGGCGGCCGACCGTCGGCACGCTCCCTCCGAGCGCGGCGGCGACCAGCGGCTCGCGCCGCGGCGAGACCAGCTCCACGCGATCGTCTCCGCGCTCCCAGAGCACGGTCGGCGTCGCCTCGCGGCGCACGTTCGACAGGCCGGCGTGCTGCATGGCCGCGACGGCCCACTCGACCGCGGCGGCCTCGCCGGGCGTGCCGCTGAAGCGAGGACCGACCTCGTCGGTGAGCGATCGCAGGAGATCCCACGCGCGCGTCGCGCCGCCCGCGGCTCGGCGCAGCGCCTCGACCCATTTTTCGTCGACGGCCATCTCCGACCCCATATCACGCGGCAGCAGCGAAAACGGCTTGAGATGTATCTTGGCGTGCCGCGCAACCATGGAAGAGCCATGCGCGATGCGCCTCGCTGCGGTCGCGAGGCTCGCGCTCCCGGGCTGCGCCGCGATCGAGACGCGCGCCGGCAAGAGCACCGAAGCCGCGCTCGAGACGGACGAGGCGACGGCAGAGACGACGGACGTCGCGCCGACCCTCTCGACCGAGGACGACGGCAAGCCAACCGTGACGGTCTTTGCGATCCGCACGACGCCGCGTCTCCCGGCTCAGGCCCGCCCGACGGCGGCACACCGCCTCTGGTCGATACCGGCCCTCTCCCGGTCTTCGAGAGTCTCATGCAGGGGCGAGGCGCAACGGCTGATCTTGGGCTACGCGCTCGCCTCGTCGCCCGCCTCGGCCGGCTTCGCGTCCTCGAGCGCGCAGGCCGCCGCGAGCAGCTCCGCGACGTCGAGCTGCTTGATCTGGTCCTCGAGGTTCTCGTTCTTGAGGCCGTCGGTGATCATCGTCATGCAGAACGGGCACGCCGAGGCGATCGTCTTCGCGCCCGTCTCGAGCAGCTGCAGCGTGCGCTTCTTGTTCACGCGCTCGGTGCCCTTCTCCTCCATGAACATCTGCGCGCCGCCCGCGCCGCAGCAGAGCCCCTTGCTGCGCGACCACGCCGCCTCCTTCAGCTCGGCGCCGATGCGCGCGAGGATCTCGCGCGGGGCGTCGTAGATGTCGTTGTAGCGGCCGAGGTAGCAGCTGTCGTGGTAGACGAGGCTCTCGGCGACCTTCTTCTTCACCGTCAGCTTCTTCTTGTTCAAGAGCCCGAGCAGGAAGTCGGTGTGGTGCACTACCTCGTAGTTGCCGCCGAAATCCGGGTACTCGTTGGCGAGCGTGTTGAAGCAGTGCGGGCAGGTCGTGATGATCTTCTTCTTCGCCTTGTCGCCGAGCCCGTAGCCGTCGAGCACCGTGATGTTCGCCTCGGCCATCGTGGCGAAGAGGTACTCGTTGCCCGCGCGGCGCGCCGGGTCGCCGGTGCACGACTCCTCCTGGCCGAGGATCGCGAAGTCGACCCCCGCGGCCTTGAGCAGCTTCGCCGTCGCGCGCGCGATCTTCTTGGCGCGATCGTCGTAGCTCGCCGAGCAGCCGACCCAGAAGAGCACCTCGGTGTCGGGGTTCTCGGCCATGATCTTCACGTCGAGCCCCTCGCTCCAGGCGGCGCGATCGAGCCGCGAGAGGTTCCACGGGTTGCCGTTGGTCTCGATGCCGGTGAACGGCCGCTGCAGCTCGTGGGGGAATTCGCCGCGCACCATCACCACGTTGCGGCGCATCTCGGTGATCTTGTCGACGTACGAGATGAGCACCGGGCACTGCTCCTCGCACGCGCGGCAGGTGGTGCAGGCCCAGATGACGTCGGGGTGGATCACCCCCATGGCCGGGTCGCTCGGGTTGACGAGGTCGACGACCTTGGGCTTGGGCAGCGCGTCGCCCGACTGGCTGCTCGGCGCCGCCTCGGCCTCGGGGGTCTCGAGCGCGCCCGGATCGGCGCCGCCCTCCTTCTCGGCGGCCGTCAGCGCGCGGGCGCCCTTGGGATCGGCGGCGTCCATCGCGTCGATGAACTCGCTCTCGCGCGCGTAGAGGTGATCGCGCAGATCGAGCGTGAGGTGCTTCGGCGACAGGAGCTTGCCGGTGTTGTGCGCGGGGCAGTTGTCGCTGCAACGGCCGCACTCGGTGCACGTGTAGAAGTCGAGGATCTGCTTCCAGGTGAAGTGCTCGATGCGCGCGCGCCCCATGCCCGGCGCGGCGATCGGATCGGGCTGATCCGTCACCGTGCCGAGCGTCTCCATGATCTTCTCGCTGCTGCCCATGAAGGGCAGCCGGCCGCGCGGCGCGAGATCGCTGAAGAAGATGTTCGGCAGCGCCGTGATGACGTGGAAGTGCTTCGAGTGCGGCAGCAGGTTCAGGAAGATGAGGACGAGCGAGAGGTGGACCCAGAAGCCCGCGTGCGCGAGCACCACCAGCGCCTTCGGTCCGAGCCCGGTGAGCGCCATCGCGGTGAGCGACCCCGCCGGCTCGAGCGGGTCGAAGTGCACCTCGCCGTGCGGCGGCTCGAGCGCGCGGTGCGCGATGACGGTGTCGACCGACGCGCGCAGCTCGTTCGCCAAGCGGGCGAAGCGGAACCTCTGATCGAGGGCGATCGCGGCGCCGTCGTACAGGATGTCGCCGAGCATCATCACGATGATGATCACGATGATGAGCAGCCCCTCGCCCGAGAGGGTCATGCGCGCCGGCTTCGCCACCGTGCGCAGGTAGAAGAAGTAGCTCGCCCCGCCGAGCACCATCAGCGCGAAGATGTCCTTGAGCAGGCCGTACGCGTCGCCGAGCGGCAGGCCGGCGGTCACCTGGCCGGGGTTGAAGAAGAAGAAGCCCGTCTGCGGCGAGAAGCCGCGGCTCGCGAGGATCAGCGTGCGCAGCAAGAGCACCATGAACCCCGAGAAGATCATCAGGTGCGCGGCGCCCGGCGCGCGGTACTTGTGGATCTTCTCCTGCTTGATGCCGTAGCGGAGCACGCGGCCGATGCGCTCGGGGATGCGATCGAAGCGATCGACCCACGTGCCGAGCGTCAGCAGCTGCCACCTGCGCGCCGCCGACCACGCGAAGGCGGCGAGGGCGGCGACGAGGATCGAGAGCATCGCGATGGGGTTCATGGGCGTCCGTTGCGGGTGCGTGGATGCACCGCGGCAATTGCTGGATCTAGGAGCCGACCCGCAGGGGCGTCAATTGCGGGAATCGCGCCGTGACCACGACAAAAAGCCCCCGTCGCGCGCGGCGACGAGGGCTCTTCGCTCACCCGGTATCGGTACTGCGGCCCTCGGGCGGCCGTCGCGCCGGCGAGCTCAGATGATCACGAACGAGAACTCGATCTTCGCGCCCTTGCGGTTCTGGATGCCGAACGGCACCTGGAAGACGTGCGAGCCGGCCTTGCCGCCGAACGTGAAGGGGATGATCGCGGCGTTGGTCTGGCCGCGGTTGTCGAACATCTCGACCCAGACCTTGTACTTGCCGCGCATCACCGGAGTGCCGGTCTGGAAGTAGACGTTCTCGACCTTGCCGTCGGGGCAGTCGTCGACGCCGTTCTTCACGCCGTGGCAGTCCTTGTCGAGGAAGAGGCCGTTGCCGAGCTCGCGCCTGTTCCAGAAGACCTCCTTGCCGTCGGGCCCTTCGACGTGCAGATCGAGATCGACGCCGAGCTTCCACGCGATGATGAACTGAAGGACGCCTGTCTTGTACGGGCACCCCTCGTCGATCTCGCCGTTGCAGTTGTTGTCGACGCCGTCCCAGCAGAGCTCCTTGCGCGACGTCTTCACGCAGTTCGTGTTCGGCTTCTCACCCCCTTGGGCCCACCAATCGCCCCAAGCGATCTCGCCGCTCGCACCGATGGTCGCGACGGGGGTCGAGACGGTGCCCGAGGCGGAGACGGTGTTCGTGGGCGGCGGCGGAGGAGTCGGGGCCGGCGTCACCGCGGGGGCGGCGACCGCGGTCGGGGGCGGCGGCGGCGGCGGCGGCGGCGGGTTGTTCACCGGCGGGGGCCCGGCCTGGACCACGCAACCGCCGATGAGTGCCAGCAAGGCGGAGCTCACGATCGAACGCAGCTTCATGACGATCTCCTGGACCGGGTGTTGTGAGGGCCGCGCGAGCGTCGGCCGCCCAAATGGCGGTCGGATACTAGACCCGAGAAGGAGCCGATGGCGATGGCCGTGGAGGCCGGCGGCGAATACCCCAGGGACGGCGATGCAGCGGCGCAGGCTGCCGGCCGCCGCGTCTGACGGGGCGCGGGGCCCGGCGATTCAATCCAAAAAAGCAGCGCGCCCGCGACCGGCGAGCCGGCCGGCGGGCGCGCGGGGGACTTGTCACTTCGTCGGCTTCGAGAAGTACTCTTGCCCCTTCTTCTCGTCCTGCTTCTTCCCCTCGGGCAAGCCGACCTCGGGGTTGCGCAGCTCGAAGAAGGCGCGGCGCGCGAGCTCCCCGGTCGCGCCCGCCTCGTTGCGCAGCGACATCACCACCCCCTGCTCCTTGAGGAACTCGAGCACCTGGATCGCGCCGGTCTTGGTCGCGTCGTCGCCGGTCTTGGCCGCCTTGATCAGCTTCACGCGGAGCATGAGGCGATCCATGCCGCCCGGCACCGTGGCGTTCATGTCGAGGTGGCGAAGCCCCGTCGCGAGGTGCCCAGCGGCCCAGTCGTGCGACGAGCCGCCGGTGCCCGTGAGGCCCCCCGAGTCGCTCGACCCGAGTCGCCGCATGATCTCGGCGTTGCGTACGAAGCGGTAGAGCCGGCCGCTGTCGACGTCGTCGGGGGTGAGCGGCCGCGACTCGAACGAGTCGAGGTAGTCGGCGCGGATCGTCTGCAGCTCCGCCTCCCACTTGTTCTTCGCGCGCGCCTTCTCGTCGAACGTCGCGAGCCCCCGGCGCACGAGATCCTCGTCGCCGCCGAGCACGATCGCGAGCACGGCGAACGGGCGCGTCGCGTCGTCGTCCATCATCTTCAGGAGCTTGTCCTCGAGCCCCTTGGTGCCGCCCCAGCCGATCACGCGAGCGGCCCAGCGATCGACCGCGAGCGTCGAGCCGTCGGTCGCAGGGGCGATGAGCTCCATGGCGGCGGCCGACATCTCGGGGGTCGCGCGGTGCTGCACGCCCATGAGCACGGCGACCCTCGCGTCGGAGTCGGCCCACCCCTTGGCCTGCTTCAGCGCATCGGCGAGATCCTGCGGGCTCGCGATCATGCCGAGCGTCCGCCCCGCCATCAGGCGCGGGAAGATGCCGTGGTGCTTGTCCTGGATGAGCTCCAGGATGGCCTTGGTCGCCTTGCCCGCCTTCGGCCCCCACTCGGCGAGACCGTCGGTGGCCGCCTGCGCGGTGAAGAGCAGGGCCTCACGGAAGGTCGGGTTCTTCGCGATCTCCATCTCGGACTGCTCGAGGTAGATCTCGTCCCCCTTCGCCGTCTTCGGGCGCTTGAGGTATTTGGTGAGCGTGTCGATCATCGCGTCGTCACCCGCGTAGCCGACGTAGCGAGTCGCCGTCGCGAAGGTGTTCTCGCGCATCGACAGCTCGGTGCTCGGGTTCACCTGGTCCTCGGGCGGGAGCTTGAACTCCTTCGAGAACTTCTTGGACCAGTCCAGGGTCTCTTTGTCGCCCATGTAGGCGAGCGCGCGCACCGGCTGGAGCCAGGGGCTCGGGAACCACGAGTTGAACTTCTTCAGGTGGTCGCCCGAGACCTGGAGGAACGCTTCCTTCTTGTCGGGGTAGAGCAGCGCGAGATCGCCGATGTCCTGCGCGGCGAACTGGTGCTCGCGGAACGTCACCGGATCGGCGTCGACCGGCGCCTGCCGCGTCCAGCCGAGGTTGCTCGACAGGCACGCGTCCGACGCCGGCAGCTTGTTGTTGCACAGGCAGTCCTTCGCGGGCGGCGTGCACTGCCAGCCGATGCCCTTCTCGTCGAGGCGCTCGGCGAGGTAGGGCACCGCGTCTGGATCGCCGATGTCGGCGAGCGCGAGGGCGATTTGCGACCGGTAGTGCGGCGGGTTGGTCTTGTCGGCGAGGTACTCTTTGTACGCCTGGGCGGCCTGCGGATCGGCGAGCTCGCGCAGCTCCGTCATGATGTAGCGGCCGCGCGACTCCATGTCCGGCGTCTGCGGCACGACCTTGAGCGCGTAGGTGAGCCCCGCGCCGCCGATGCCGTTGCGCAGGGCGTCGATGTAGCGCATGCGCGCCTGCTCGTTGTCGGTCTTCTCGGCGGCCTCGAGCTTCTCGATGAGGACCTTCGTCGCGCTCGGATCGTTGAGCAGCGCGATGCCGACCGAGGCCGCAGACGAGACCTCGATCTCCTTGTCGTTCAGGAGCGCGACGAGGGTGTCGAGGTCCTCCTTCTCGGGCTTGTCCGAGAGCACGACCGCGACGAGCTGCCGCACGCCGGGGTTCGGGTCCTTGGCGAGCGCGCGGAAGGTCGCGCGGTCGGTGAGCTTCGCGAGGTCGGTCGGGTCGAAGGCGGCCGAGCCGTCGACCCGCTTCGCGCTGTTCATGACGTCCTTCTTGTAGACGTCGACGATCTTCGCGAAGTAGTCCTTGTCGCGGATGTAGACGAGCGCCGCGGTGATCTGCGGCTCGTTCGCCGTGGTCCGCTTGTCGAAGTCCTTCTCGAGCGCGCCCTTCGCCCCGGCGACCTTGTCGACCGGGTACTCGAGCAGCGCCATGGCGAGCACGCGGATGGTCGCCTCGTCGGTGGCGTCGGCGAGCATCTTCACGAAGCGATCGGCGCTCTCGGGGTCGCGCAGCCGGGCGAGCTGGAAGATCGCCTCCTGCTTCATGCGCTCGTCCGAGTCCTTCGCGTCGAGCACCTTGCGCCAGGCCTTCTCTTGCGCTTCTACCGGCTCGAGCAGGATCTTGTGCACCTCGGCCTGGATCGTCGCCGCGTCCTTGTGGACCTCCGACGAGCGGCGCGCCGCGAAGTAGAGCCCGACGCCGAGGGCCACGATGCCGAGTCCCACGAGGGCCGACGCCGGCTTGATGCGGCGCTTGGAGAAGTCTTCCTCGGGGGCGATCATGTTGCTCATGTCGGGGGCCTCGCTCGTCTGTCTCGATCTTCGGATCGACCGCGCGCCACGCGCGGGCGGCGGCATCGTAGTACCGGGCGCCGCAAATTCGTGAGGGGAATGCGCGGCACGAGGGCGGGGTCTCGGGGGCAACGCCGTCGCGGTCGGTCGCCGATCTCGCTGCGGACTCTCGGCGCGGGGTACGTGCGCCGCGCCTCGCGCGTGCGTGCGGGGTCGCGCGCGACCCGCGGGGGGCGGGTTCGGCGCTGAACGCGCGCTCGAGCTCGTGAGGAAGAGTGCCTGCGCGCGCGGGCGCGGGCTCGAAGGCCCACGCGCGATCGTTCGCTTGGTGACCGTCGGGGGGCGACCGTCGGGGCGCGACCGCTGACGCGCGGGGCACGTCGGCGCCGAACCCGTGCCGCGTGAACGGAACCGCTCTTCGCGCAAGCAAGTTTTGTTCCAGTTGCCTCTCGCGGGGTTTTCCGGGAGTGCGCAAACCCGTGCGAAGGCACGCGATTTGGGCCGTGGCGTGGGGGAGCAGCCCGACCTAAGGTGCCCTCCATGGGGCGCACGGTGGTCGTCGGCGACGTGCACGGATGCTCGGCAGAGCTCCGCGCGCTGCTCGATCGCGTCGCCTTCGTCCCGGACGACGATCGGCTCGTCTTCGTCGGCGACCTCCTCGCGAGGGGGCCCGACACGCGCGGCGTGCTCGACCTCGTCCGGCAGACGCACGCGGTCGTCGTGCGCGGCAACCACGAGGACCGGCTCCTCGAGTGGCGTCGCGCGATGACCGCCCGCGCGCTCGGCGAAGCGGCGCTGCCGCCGCCGCTCGGTCGCCTCCACGCCGAGGTGGCGCACGCCTTGCGTGAGGAGGACTGGGCGCTCCTCGACGAGACGCCGGTCACGCACCTGCTCGAAGCGCATCGCACGCTCGTCGTGCACGCGGGGCTGGTCCCGGGCGTGTCGCTCGAGGCTCAGGACCCCTGGATGATGATGCGCATCCGCTCGCTGGGCGATCGCGGCGAGGCGCGCGACACCGGCGGCGCCACCCCGTGGGGCGCGCGCTGGGTCGGCCCGCCGCACGTCGTGTTCGGGCACGCGGCCGCGCTCGAGTCGCAGGTGCACCCGTGGGCGACGGGCATCGACACCGGCTGCGTCTACGGCGGCTACCTCACGGCGATGGTCCTCCAGGAGGGCGAGGAGCCGCCGCCGGTCGCGCATCGGCGCGACGTGCTCGTCTCGGTCCCGGCGCGTCGGCGCTACTTCGGCGGCGGCGTCGGGGTCGGCGGGCGCGCGATGATCGGCGAGCAGGTGCGGATGCCGATGCACGGGCCGGGGCCTCACGCGGCGCGTCGGCGCTCGCGCTACGGCCACGAGGAGCTCGTGGGGGCTTCGCAGCCGCAGGCTCGGCGGACGGCGGGGCGTGGGCGCGGCTGAGTCGGCGCGCGCGCGCCGGCGCGTTCGCTGCGGGCCGGCATGGATGGTCACCGAGGGGGCGCGCGTCGCCGTGCCGGTGGCGCCGCACTTCGAGATCGACGACCCCGACATCGGGCGCATCGAGGCCCGCGGCCTCTTGATCGCGCGGCGGTTCGGCGCGCTGCACGTCTACGCGAACGTGTGCCGGCACATCCCCCTGTCGCTCGACCTCGGCGACGGCGAGGTCGCCGCGCTCGAGCCGGACGCCTTCCTCTGTCATCACCACGGCGCGCGCTACCGCGTCCGCGACGGCCGCTGCCTCTCGGGCCCGTGCGAGGGGGAGTCGCTCGTGCCGCTCGAGCACGAGCTCGAAGGGGGCGAGCTCGTGGTGGTGTTGCCGGGGACGTGAACCCGGTTCGGCGCCGTCGGTCGGAGCGAGGTCGGGGGCCGAGCGGCTCACCCGCCCGCGCGCCGGATCGCGTCGCGCCCGAAGCGCTTCTCGATGGCGTCGAGGGCCTCGCCGAGCGCCCGCGGCCTCGCGACGTCGGCCTGCTCGAAGAGCGACCGCTGCGCCGGCTCGATCGGCTCGAGCGCCTGCGCCGACACCCCGACCAACCTCGTGCGCACCCCCGCGAGCGGGACGCGATCCAGGAGCCGGAGCGCCAGGGCGTGGATCTCCTTGGCCTCCACCAGCGGCGGGTCGGCCGTCGCGCGACGCGTGACCAGCGAATGGTCGGCGCGCTTGATCTTCAGCACCAGCGCCCGCGCGCGCAGCCCTTCGGCCCGCAATCGCCGCGCGACCTCCTCGGCGTGGCGCAGGATCGGCTCGCGCAGCGGGGCGCTCCCCTCGACGTCGCGCTCGAAGGTCTCCTCCGAGCCGATCGACTTGGTCTCGCGCGCCGGGTCGATCTCGCGCGGATCGTCGCCGACGCTGAGCGCGCGCAGGTGCGCGGCGCCGTCGTCGCCGAGCAGCGAGGCGAGCTGCGCGTGCGCTGCCCGCTGCACGTCGGCGATGCTCCGTAGGCCGCGCGCGCGCAGGCGCTCGGCCGTCTTCGGGCCGACCCCAAGAAGGCGCT
>JAJXTK010000183.1 GCA_021783935.1 Myxococcales bacterium
GCGCGGCCTTCTAGTGAACGAAGCCCTCCGCACCGGACTCGGCTCTGCTCGCGGGGCGCGTCGATCGCACGACCTACCTCGAGCGCCTGCAGGTCGGCGACTACTCGTACGTCACCGAGGAGGAGGCCGCCCGCTACCTGCGCGAGCACACCTCCGAGGGACAAGGGATCTTCGTTTGGGGGCTTTCGCCCGGAATCTACGCCCTCTCGGATCGACACCCGACGACGCGCTTCGCGTTCCACAAGCTCCTGCTCACCGACGCGCCGCTCTCGCGCAACCTCGCGGGCCTCGAGGAGCGACGCGCGGAGCTGCTCGACCGGCTTGAGCGCGATCCCCCCGCGTACGTGCTCGTCGCGCGCGGCGACGCGAACGGCTTCGAGCCGCTCGACTCGGAGGCGACGCTCCGACGCTTCGCGGCGCTCCGCGCGATCGTGGCGCGCGCGTACGTCTACGAGAAGCGCATCGGCAGGTTCGCGCTCTACCGGCGCGCGCCGTGACGAGCGGGGCCTTCTCCGGGGCGTCGGGGCGGCGTATTGCTTGGGAGGGAGGTGCGCCTGTCCCGCCGTGAACGCATCGCGCTCGCGCTCGTGCTGACGGCCGGGCTCGCGGTGCGGCTGCTCCACCTCCACGAGCTGCGCGCGGACGTGCTCTTCGAGCATCCGCCGCTCGACGAGGACCGCTACGTCGCCGAGGCGCGGCTGCTCGCGCGGGGAGCGCCACCGCTCGAACGCCAGCCCTACTGGCAGCCGCCCGGGATCATGTACGTCCTCTCGGCCACGCTGCGGCTCGCGGGGGCCGGCCTGACCGCGCCGCGCGTCGTCCAGGCGCTGCTCGGCACCGCGGCCTGTGCGCTCGTCTACGCGATCGGCCGCCGCGTGTTCGGCGCGAGGGTCGGGCTCGGCGCCGCCGCGATCGTCGCGCTCCACGGCGTGCTCGTGTTCTCGGGCGGGGAGCTGTTGCCGGCGACCTGGGCGAGCGCCATCGACCTCGTCGGGATCCTGCTGTTGCTCGACGCGCCGAAGAGCCTCGCGCGCGCGGCCGGCGCGGGGCTCGCGCTCGGCGTCTCGGCGATCTTCACGCCCGTGGTCCTGCCGTTCGCGCTCGTCTGCGCCGCGTGGCTGGTGCGCGCCGCGCGGGACGGCCGAGCGCTGGCGGCGTTCCTCGTCGCGCTCGCCCTTCCGATCGCGCCGGTCACGCTGCGCAACCTCCGCTACTCCGACGAGATCGTCCCCGTCTCGACCAACGGCGGGCTCAATTTCTACCTCGGCAACGACCCGCGCTACCCGGACACGCTCGCGATCCGCCCAGGCACCAAGTGGGACGCCCTCACGCTCGAACCGATGCGCGTCGGGCACGTCGCCGGCCCGGTGGCGGCCTCGCGCTGGTTTCTGCGCCGCGGCCTCTCGTTCTGGCGCGCGCACCCGCTCGAGGCAGCGACGCTCTACGCGCGCAAGGTCGCGCTCTTCTTCCACGGCGCGGAGATCCCGCGAGACGTCGACGTGTACGACGCGCGCGCGACCTCGCGCGTGCTCTCGGCGCTGGTCGGCCCGCGCGGCACGCCGTGGCCCGACGGCGCGCTCGTCCCGCTCGCGCTGCTCGGGGTCGCCGCGTCGCTCCGCAGGCGCCCGCGCCCCTTCGTGCTCCTCGCGTTCCTGACCTCGCAGGCCCTCGCGATCGCGGCCTTCTTCGTGACGTCGCGCTATCGGGTCCCGAGCTTGCCCGTGCTGGCCCTGTTCGCCGCGGTCGGAGTGGGCGCGATCGTCGAGGCGACGCCGCGCGCCCGCGTCGGCATGGCGGTCGCGCTCGCTGCCCTGGGGGCGCTGTGCGTGCTCCCCACGCGCGAGACCAAGATGGCGTGGCCCGCCGAGCCCGACCTCTATCGCGGGCTCGCCTACCGCAAGCTCGGCGACTCCGCGCACGAGATCGAGGCGCTCCGCCGCGGCACGGCGGCGGATGCGCGCGACCCTCGACCGTGGCACGAGCTCGGCGTCGCGCTCGAACGCGCCGACAGGAGGCTCGAGGCCGCCGACGCCTTCGATCGCGAGGGGGCGTGCGATCCGGCCGATCCGCTGCCCCGCCGCCGCGCCGCGAGGATCCGCGCGCGCGCCGGGGATCGCGAGGGGGCCATCCGCTCACTTCGGGCGCTCGTCGCCGCGGCCAAGCTCGCCCCACGCGCCTACGCCGGAGACTGGCTCATGCTCTCCGCGCTGTACGCCGAGGGTCACGAAGCGGCCGACGCGCTCGACGCGCTGCGCGCCGCCGCCTCGGCGGATCGTGGGTATTTCCTCTGGCAGCTGCCGCAATTCCGAGAGCGCTTCGGCACGACGATCGACGACCCGGGCTTCTGGCAGTCGGTCGCGGCCATCGCCGGCGAGAGGCCGTGAACCCGGGGCGGGCCCGTCGAGAGCGCGCGAGGCCTGATTCCGCCACGAGCGTAGAGCGGGCGGGCGCCCGAGCGTTCAGATTCTGATCGCCGCGTTCAGGAACTGACCTCCGCCGAGTTCAGTCTCTGAACGCGCCGACACGAACGCCCCGAGAATTCAAGCGACACGACCATTGGCGCAGGCCGTGCTGGGTGTCCCGTCAGCCGCCGAGTGTGCGGTGGTTGGAAGGGATGGGCACCATGACCAAGTCCGCAAAGCTCGCAGTTATCGGCATCGTCGCAGCGAGCGCCTTGCTGGGCGTCACGGCCATGGTCGGGTGCGCCGGCGACACGAGCACGGGGACCTCGCGCCCCGCCGTCGCGTCCCTCGCCGACGGGCTCACCGTCCTCGACGCGTCGGACGACCACTGGGGCTTCGACGCGGCTTACGTGAAGGATGGGCACGCCATCTACTTCTCCTCGCGCGTCGGTCCGCTCAAGGCCGAGGGCTACCGCAAGGCGTGGCCGGACGACCCGCCGAACGAGATGGACGCGCGCTACGTCGACGAGAGCGGCGACACGTTCATCCTGCGCGTCGGCGGCGACCGCTTCATCGACCCGACGTGGGACAAGGACATCGAGGCCGGGCACGCGGCCAACCAGAAGGTCGATCCGTCGGTGCGCGCGCGCTCCTTCCAGCTCGCCGAGGAGATGAGCACGGCGCTGCACACCGAGCTCGGGACCAAGATCCCGGCGAGCTTCAACTTCCATGTCATGCACGCGGCGACGCTCGCGCAGGTGCACCTTCCTGAGATCAGCCCCGCCGACGTCGCGACGCGCGTTCAGCAGGCGCAGACGCGCGCCCTCGAGGAGCCGCACACCACCAACGGCGACTGGAACGACTGGTACGTGCAGCAGTACTCGGGGACGGTCGTGTACATCCCGTTCTACCCGTCCGGCTGCAGCAAGCTGCCGAGCCCGATGGGCGGCTGCGGCAGTCAGCAGGAGTCCTACCATACGGCAGAGCGCTTCTGGAATTACCAGTACAACAACGGCAGTCCCTATTGGAGCATGTACGTCGACGCCTGCAATCACGGGCGCTGCGCGTGGGACGGCCTGACGTACGCGACCGGGCGCTGGGGCAACGCCGGCTGGGTCTGGAACAACGAGGTCGACTCCCTCTGGCTGCAGAGCCGCAACGCCGACAACTCGGGCACTGGCGTCAACGGCGCCTGCCAGACCTCCTACAACTGGAACAGCGGCGGCGGCAGCCACCTCTGCAACGACGACAGCGCCTTCGAGATCTGGCAGATGGACACCGGCGGCGCGACGAGCAACGCTACGTACAGCGCCTGGTCGCAGGCCACCTGGAACTACAAGTACACGTCGTACTACTCGTGGGACTGCACCACGGACGACAGCACGGCCCAGTACGCCTGCGATTGCGCGAACTGCTACCGCGACTGGCTGCCCCCTTGCCCGTTCTGATGCGCGCATGACTTCTACGGAGGCGAATCGATCGCGCAAGAGCGCGGTGGTCACGGTGGTCGCCGTGGCCGCGATCTTCGCCGTCTGCGCGGTGATCGTGCTCATGCGTCGAGCGCCGCTCGCGGCGCGGAGCGACACCGCCGCGCAGCCGCAGGTGGAGAACGCCTCCAAGCCCGGGGTCCATTACGCGCTCAACAAGGACGACGAGCACGTGAAGCAGGTCGAGGCGAAGATGGCGCCCATCGCGGCCCGCTTCGACGCACCCCAGGGGAAGACCCCCTGCGAGACGGCATACAACGGCTTCCAGGCGTTCTTGGAGGCCGACGCGAACGGGCACAACACCACCTTCGCGCTCCCCTCGCGGGAGGTCTTTCTTCAGCGCTGCTCGGCGCTGAAGCAGGATGAGCAGCTCTGCCTCGGCGCGGCCTACCAGGCGCGGCATCGGGAGCAGTGCCAGGCGATGTATCGCGGCCTCTCCGAGAAGATCTTCGACCCGGCTCCGAAGTGAAGCGCGTGGGCGAGCCGCGCGCTACGATCCCGTGATGCGGGCGACGCGCCGAGGCCTCGCCCTGCTCGCCGCGGCGCTCGGTGCGTGCGGCGTGCAGGCGCAACAGGCCGGCCGAGAGAGCGCGGCGATCACGAACGGGCAGCTCGACGGCGACGACCCGGCCGTCGTCGCGATCGTCGGCGCCGATGGGCGCCTCGCCTGCACGGGCACGCTCATCGCGCCGCACGTGGTCTTGACCGCGGCCCACTGCGGGGTGACCTCGACGAGCCGCTTCGACTTCCAGGTGGTCTTCGGCCCGTCGGTCGACGCCGGCACGCGCGTCGCGATCTCCGGGGCGCTCGTTCACCCGCAGTACGACGCGGCGTCGTTCGCGAACGACCTCGCGCTGCTCGCGATTGGCGATGGCCCCACGGTCACGCCGGTCGCGACGTTGACGTCGAGCGCGGCGAGCGCGCTCCCGTCGGCGTCGGTGCGCGTCGTCGGATATGGCGAAACCGCCGCCGATGCGCCCGCGTCGCTCGGCGTCAAGCGCTCCGGGACGTCGCTCGTGACGAGCGTCACGGCCACGACGTTCGCCGTCGCCCCCGCGCCCGCGCTCCAGTGCTCGGGCGACTCGGGGGGGCCGGCGTTCGTCACCGTCGGAGCGACCGAGCTGCTCGCCGGCGTGATCAGCCGCGGCGATGCCCAGTGTCTCTCCGACGACACCGAGACCCGCGTCGATGCGTTCGGGGCGTTCGTGCAGCCCTTCGTCGACGCGGCCGCGCCCGGCACGATCGTGGCGGGCCAGCCGTGTTGGTACGAGGGGCACTGCGCGCGCGGCACGTGCGCGACGGCGCCCGAGGACGACCGCATCCGCTACTGCGCGCCGCCTTGCGCGGCCGACGTCGACTGCCCAGCGGGCATGCGCTGCGCGAGCTCGAGCTCGGGCGCGCGCTGCGAGTACCCGCCCCCCACGCCGGGCGCGCTCGGCTCGGCGTGCACGAGCGACGGCGACTGCCTCGACGGCGCGTGCGTCACCGCCGGCTCGTCCCCCGTCTGCGGCCGGCGGTGCGATCCCGTGAACCCGAGCTGCCCGTCGGGGTTCGCGTGCGTTCACGCGAGCGGCATCTCCTTCGACTGCCTGCCGGCCTCCGCGACGTCGCCGTCGCCGTCGAAGGGCTGCGGCATCTCCCGCGCGCGCACGAGCGGCCGGACCTCGATGATCGCGCTCGCGCTCGCGCTCGCGCACACCGTCGCGAGAAGGCTCGCGCGCCGCACCGCCGCCCGCTCCTAGCAGGCCGTTGATGAACGGCCCGCGGGGACTGTGACCGTCAGCAGGCTGTGGTGGATCGCGTGGAAGAGCACGGCGTACCGCGGCAGAGGATCGGCCGGTCTCAAAGAAGCTCCACTGCCTGCTAGAACTCCCCGCGCAGCTCGACCCCGCCGAGCCCCACGCCGACGTGCACGCTCGGCGCCCTCGGCGCCGTCAGGTACAGGAGCGCCCCGCCCGCCACGGCCGTCACGCCGACCGTGAAGAGGATCGTCGAGGCGTTGGCGTCCGCCTTGGCGCTCGACGAGAGTCGGTAGCCGTCTTCCGTGGGGCACGCCGTCGAGCCGGGGCACGCCGACTGCGCGTCGCCCCACAAGCTGCGCGCGTGCAGCCCGAAATAGGTGCCGAACCCGATCGCCAACAGGCCGACGCCGCCCACCACAAAGCTCGCCGTCCGCCGCGGCGCCCCCACGTCGAGCGGCGGGGCCCGCGGCAGCGGCGGGAGCTCGAGCAGCACCTCGCGGCTCGCCCCCGTCGCGAGCTCCACGTGCAGCAGGCGGCTGCGACCGTCCGGCGCCGTGATCACGATCTCGTGCGGGCCGGCGTCGATCTCGACCACCGCCGACGCGGTCGGCAGCTTCTCGCCCGGCCCCGGCGGCCGCGTCCCGGCGAGCAGACGATCGCCCGGCTCGCCCGGCTCGAGAGGCCGGCCGTCGACGCTCACCGTCGCGTCCGGGGGCGTCACGACGAACCTCGGCGTCGCGATCTTGGCCGTGACCTCCACGAGGTAGCGCTCCGTCGCCGCGCGCAGCTCGGGGGAGAGCTCGGCGCCCGCCGTGCTCGCGTCCCTCGCGAGCGCCCGGTCGAAGTACTTCTTCGCGCGCGTGGCGTGGCCGAGGGCGCGCTCGCAGAAGCCGAGGTCGTAGAGCGTCGTCGCGTGGAGCCGCATCGCGACCGAGCGCTCGAACTGCGCGAGCGCGTCGTTCCAGCGCCCCTCCTGCGCGAGCGCCGCGCCCTGCCGAAATGCCGCGCGCGCCCCCTCGACGTCCTCGGCGCCGGCGACGGGCGCGACGACCCACAGCGCGATCAGCAGCGGGACGGCGCGGCGGGTCATTGGCTGATCGATGGCGGAAAGAGGTTCGCGTCGATCATCTGCCCGACCGGGATCTCGACCGCCAGCGTGCCGACCACCGTGCCGTCGGGGAGGGTCGCCGTGATCGTGTGCGCGCCTGCCGGGACGTTGAGGATCGCGAACGTGCCATCGGCGCTCGTGTGGCTCTGATCCGAGGCGAGGTCGCTGCGGAAGAAGTAGATGACCTTGGTCGGGTACGGATCGCTCGCGGGGCTCGGGGCGTCGACCGTGATCTTGGCGTTCGCGACGTATCGCCAGATGCAGTCGTGCACCGAGCCGATGACGTGGCCGTGCGTCGCGTAGTCGGCGGTGGTGCCGGCGGCCGCGGCGAAGATGTCGACGTAGCCGCCCGCGGTGGAGACGAGATCGGTGGCGATCAGGTCCTCGTCTTGGTCGATCGGCCGCCCGGGGAAGACGTAGGTCGTGAAGAAGTCGCCGCTCCGCGCCGCGGGGGGCTCGATCTTGAAGCAGCCCGAGAAGCTCCCGTTCGTCGTCGGCACCACCAGCGAGACTCGATTGTCGGTGGTCGTCTGCGCCGCCGTGGGCCCGAGGGGATTGCACGGCAGGCAGGGGTCGCACGCCGTCCCCTGCGCGCCGGCGAGATCGGCGCCCTGCCCCGCGGGCACCGGGAGCTGCCTGACCTCGATCTTCACGGTCCTGCTCCCGAGGCGGTCGGGCGCGTACTGGAAGCCGTTGCCGACAGGCCGAGGCATGCAAACGAGCTCGCCCGTGCTGATGGGGCAGTCGCCGCACGGCGCGCCGCGGGCGCAGTCGAGCAGGCTCGCGGGATCCGCGTTCGCGCCGATCTGGTTCCGACACGCGATGTAGCCGTCCGGGTTCGGGTGCGCCGCGATGCAGGCCATGTCGCGATCGCACGCGCCGGCGATCGACGAGGCGTCGGCGAGCCCCGACTGCAGGCAGTCGATCCCCGCGGGCACGCAGGCCGCGTCGGCGCAGCCGCAGCGCCCGTCCATGGCCCCGAGCCAGCCGCCGGTCCCGAAGCAGGAGGCGAGGCAGCTCTTGCGACGGCACCGATCGAGCTGCACGTAGGCGTCGCTCCCGACCCAGGCGGGGCTCTGGTCTTCGCACCCCTTTCGACACATCGGGTCGTCGACGTTGCAGAGCCGAAGGCACCGCCAGAGGGCACTGCAGGTCGGCTCGCCCTCGCACCGGCTCTGCTCCGACGCGCACGACGCCTGCACGCAGGCGACGCACGCGGCGTTAGGCGGCGGCCCCGTGTCCACGACGTCCGCGCCTCCGCCGTCAGGCGACGCGTGCGGCAGCTGCTGAATCCCGAGCAGCGGGTCGCACGCGGCGAGGCCGAGCAACGACCAGGCGAGCGGCGCCGAGAAGCGCATCGCACGTGAGCCTAACAAAAAGCCCGCGTGAACGACGCGCTCAGAACGGGGGCTTGGTCACGAGCCCGCCGGTGGTCGCCGATGGCGGCGGAGGCGCGAGGACGCTCGGGGCCGCCGCGGCGCTCGAGGCCGCCGCGGGGGCCGAGCTCTTGGCCGAGGGCGGGACGGTCGGACCGGTAGCTGGCGAGCGCGGGCGGTGCTCGACGGGGGCGACGGCCGGCGGGGGCGAGGTCTCGGGGGGGGCTGGCGCGGCGGCGGAAGACGAGGCGCTCGCGACGACCGTCTGCGCGACGGGCGGCTGCGCTGGCGACGGCGGTCGCGTCCAAGCGGGCGCCGACTCTGCGCTGAGCTCGCTCGCGGGGCGGGGAGCCGGGTTCGACGTCGACCGACGCGCGAGGATCGAGCGCACGCCGAGCCCGATCAGGAGCAGCGCGGCGACCGTGACCACCCCGGCGGCCGCCGACCCTCGCCGTGACTTGGGCGAGGTCGCAGGCGGCGGCGAGGTGACGTGGGCGACCTCAGTGTCGAGCCGCGGCGGCGCCATGCCGGCCTGCATCAGCGTCGCGGCGACCGGGTCGGAGGCGCGCAGCACGGGCGCCTCGAGGCGAGGCGAGCGCGGGGCCGCGTCGGGCGGCGCGTCGCGCGAAGAGATCGGGCCGCTCGAGCTCTTCTCGCGAGGTGGGCCGAAGGCCGGGGGCCGCGCGTCCGAGTAGCGCGCGAGCACGTCGACCACCTCGTGCAGATCCGACAGGCGCTCCTTCCGATCGCGCACGAGCAGCCGATCGACGAGCGACGCCACGTCCTCGGGCAGATCGGAGCGGAGCGCGCGGATCGAGCGGAGCGGCTCCGACAGCAGCTTGCGCGCGATCTGGCCGTAGTTCTCGCCGTCGACGGGGCGCACGCCGACGAGCATCTCGTGGAGCAGGACGCCGAGGGCCCAGACGTCGACGCGGTAGTCGAGCTCGCGCTCGCCGAAGACCTGCTCCGGCGCCATGTACGCGGGCGTGCCGAGCATCGTGCCGCTCTGCGTGACGGTGGCGCCGTCGAGCCCGTCGTCGATGAGCTTCGCGATGCCGAAGTCGAGCACGCGCGCGACCTCGCCGACGCCGGTGACGCGCGCAAGGAAGACGTTCTCGGGCTTCAGGTCGCGGTGAATCAGCCCCGCCTCGTGGGCGGCGCCGACGGCGGCGACGATCTGCAGACCGATGCGGGCGACGTCCGGCAGGTCGATGCGCCCGCGCTTGGCGAGGCGGCTCGCCAGCGTCTCGCCGAGGAGCAGGTCCATGACGAGCACCGGCATGTCCTCGTGCTCGACCACATCGCGGATCTGCACCACGCTCGGATGATCGAGCAGCGCGGCCGCCCGCGCCTCGCGCAGAAACCGTTTGCGAGCCTCCGCGCGCGGCACGTTGGCGGCCTTGAGGAACTTCAGCGCGACGCGCCCGCCGGTGATCTCGTGGGTCGCCGACCAGACCTCGCCCATCCCGCCCTCGCCGAGCAGGCGGTCGAGCCGGAAGCGCCCTGCGACCAGCGCTCCTGATGCGAGTTGGGTCACGCTGGGTCCCCTCGAGCCGACCGCCTCAGGCTAGCACGCAGAGGCGGCGAGGTTGCGCCCGAGCCCCAGGGGCGACTCCGGCTTCGCGGCCAAATGCGGAGCACGGGAACGGGGTGGGCGAGGCTCCCGAAATGGCTCAGGCGAGACCCCCCGGGCGCGCGCGCTCCTCGGGCCGCTCGCGGGGAAGGAAGATCGATCGAGCGGCTCGGGCGTAGAAATAGGGAGATGTCCCCGCCCACGAGGGAGCTGCACGCGCACGTCTCGGCCGAGCACGACCGTCCCGCGCGCCCGCTGTCGCCGGCGCACGGCGTGTCGCCGCTGCGAACGGCGGGCGCGCTCGCCG
>JAJXTK010000184.1 GCA_021783935.1 Myxococcales bacterium
GTGCTCGACACGCTTCGATCGTACTGCGCCGCCGCCTCCCGCTCCCTTCCCCCGCACCGCGGGGGAAGGGCTGGGGATGGGGGCTGTTAGAACGCGACCACTCGCTCAGCAGGAGAACCACACCCCGACTCACCGGCAGGCGCGCCAAGTGATCAGCTCGCGGCGGACGTGACGATTCGATACCAGAGCTCGCGACGCGCGCCGCACGCCGGGCAGCGCATCCTCACGACGCGTAGGCGCACGCCGTCGACCGTCACGGCCGCGTGCTCCTCGAGCGTGAGGGGGGCATCGCAGAGGGCGCACCGCACGCCACGCGCGCTCGGTTCGACGAGCGCGGCGGTCGGAACCGCGATCGGCCGCTCGGGCGCGCCGCCTGCCTCGAGCGCGGCGAGGCGCGCGCGATCGTTCGCGAGCGCGCGGAGCTCACGCTCACGTGCCCGACGCTCGATGCGAGACGACGGCTTCCGCGCGGCCATTCGGCTCATGTAGCACGCGCGCGCCGATGTGGGCTCACTGGCCGGCACGAACGAGCTTGGCGCAGGCCGAAATGGCGTAGATCATCCAGTCGAATGTCCGAGTCGAGTGGTCCCCGGTCGGTCCCGCCGCCGGAGCTGCGACGCTCTCCCGCGGAGCTCGCCGCGTCCGGCTTCGGCAACTTCCACGGCACCGCCGTGCGCGCGGCGGCCGACTTCTTCATCGGGCGCTACGGACCCGCGGCGGCGCACGCCGTGATCGAGAAGCTCGGGCCCGCCGGCCGCGCGCACCTGTCGCCCAACGCGCCTGCGCTCGGGCTGCTCGGCACTCGCAAGTATCCCTATCCGTTCGTCGGCGACATGCTGCGCGCGATGGCGGCCGTAGCGCACGCCGACGAGGACGTGTTCATCAGGGAGATCGCGAGCGCGGGCGTCGACACGACCATGGGCACCGTCGCGCGCCTGCTCGTGCGCTACCTCGGCAAGCCCGCCGACGTCGCCAAGCACGCGCAAGAGCTCTGGAACGTGTTCCACGACGCGGGGCGAATCACCATCACCGATCTCTCCGATCGCGAGTACCTCTCCCACCTCACCGAGTGGCCGAATCACGATCTCACCATCTGCAAGCTCGGCGTGCAGGCCGCCGCGCGCTTGGTCGAGCGCACCGGCGCCCGCTCCGTCGAGGCGCGCCGCGAGAAGTGCATCTCCTGGGGCCACGACTACTGCCTGACGCGCATGCGGTGGACGCCGTGAACGGGTCGCTGAGCCGCCCGTCGGTGCCGGGCGCGCCGCTGCCGGTGCGCGGCTGCATGAAGGGAACCGTCGTGGTCGGCGGGATGGACTGGTTCATCCGCAGGTACGGCAGCGCGGCCGCCCACGAGGTCGTGTCGCGCGCCTCGCCGGCCACGCGCCCCTTCGTGACGCCGAACGCCCCGGTCCTCGGTTTGCTCGGTAGCCGATCGTATCCCTACGCGGTCATCGGCGAGCTGTTGCGCCTGATGGGCGAGGTCGCGCGCGTGCCGGAGGAGGAGTTCCTGCGCGCCGTGACCGCGGCGGGGGTCACGACGGCGATGAGCACCGTCAACCGCATCGTCCTGCGCTACCTCGCCTCGCCGCAGGAGGTCGCACGGCGGGCGCCCGAGATGTGGGACATGTTCTACGACTCGGGGCACCTCTCGGTCGTCAAGTGCGACGATCGCGAGTACGTCGTCCAGGTCTCCGACTGGCCCTACCACGACGACACCGTCTGCCGCATCTCCATGGAGGCGCGCCGCTTCCTCATCGAGAAGACCGGCGCGCGCGACGTGCAGCTCTTCCGCGACAAGTGCCAACGCTTCGGCCACGACGTGTGCGTCTCGCGCGTGCGCTGGGCGGGGTGAGCGCGAGGTTCGCGCGCCGGCGCCCGATCGCGTAGAGCGCGGGCGCGATGGAGCAGGGCACCACGACGTCGGTCGACGCCGGCGCATGGGCGCGCCGCGCGCCGATGTTCCTGGTCGTCGCGAGCCTCGCGTTCGCCGCGAGCGGGCCGCTCGCGCGCTTCGGTCGGCCGGCGCACCCGCTGGTGCTCGCCGCCGGGCGGGTCGCGATCGCGGCCGCGGTGCTCGCGGCGATCGAGCGGCGCGCGGCGCGGCTGGCCCTGCGCACCTTGCCCGCGCGCGCCTTGCTCGCCATGGCGGCCTCCGGCGTCGTGCTGGGCGCGCACTTCGCGCTCTTCCAGTGGGGGCTCGATCGCACCTCGCTCCCTGCCGCCGTCTCGCTGGTCTCGCTCGAGCCGGCGAGCGTGGTGCTCGTCGCGTGGGCCGTGCACGATCTCCGGCCTACGCGCGGCGAGACGGTCGGCGTCTCGCTCGCGACGCTCGGCGGGTTCGTGCTGACACGCGGCTCGGGGACCGGCGAGCACCGGCTCGCAGGCGACCTGCTCGTGGTCGGGGCCGTCGTGCTCTACGGCGTGTACGTCTCGATGGCGCGAGCGTTCTCGAGGCCGCTCGGCGCGCGCGTCTACGCCGCGTTCGTGTACGCCTCGGCGGCGATCGCCCTCGCGCTCGCGCTCGCCGTGCTCTCGGCGCGCGGCGCGCCGCTCGGTGCGCTGCCGCCGCACTCCGCGTTCGCGATCGTGGCGCTCGCGCTCCTGCCGACGATCGTCGGGCACACGTCGGTGCAGGCCGCCGCGCGCGCGCTCAGCCCTTCGATCGTCGCGCTCGTCTCGCCCGGCGAGACCCTCGGCGCGATCGCGATCGGCGTCGCCGCCCTCGGCGCCGTGCCCACGCGCGCGGAGGCGCTCGGCGCGCTGGTGATCGCCGCGGGCGCGACCGTGGCGGTGCTGTCGTCGCGACGAGGCTGAGTCAGGTGCGCCCGGGCGCGTGCTCCGCGTCGGGCTCCTCGTGCACGACCAGCGTCTCGAGCGAGCCGAGCGAGTCGTCGTCGATCGCCAGGCCGCGGTCGGAGAACCAGAGGAAGTTGTCGCTGAGGTGCTGGCGCTGCTGGGCGATGAAGACGATCGGCGAGGCGAAGCGGTCGTAGCCGAGCTGAACGAGCGTCCCGCGCGGCCACTTCGACTTGCCGTCCTCGAGCAGCAGCTCGCGCCGCAGCACGTAGTACCCCTCGAGCGGGAGGTGCACGAGCGACTCGACCCACGACAACGGTCGCACGTGGTGCGGCTCGCGCCGCCACTGCCAGCGATTGAAGACGTTGAACTCCGGCAACAGCACGACCGGGAAGCCGCGCGGGCCGTGGTTGTGGAAGTTGACGAGCAGCCCCTCGGGCACCTCGCGCTCGGCGCCCGGCAGCGCCTTGGTCGTGCGGCAGAGGCCGCACGACGGCAGCACCAGCGCCCCCGCCATGGGCGACTAGCCCCCCAGTTCCCTCAAGAACGCCTCGACCTCGTGCCGGAGCTCGACGAGCGCCTCGCGCGCCCGAGCGCCCGCGACGACGACCGGATCGCGCTCCTCGTGCGGCTCGTCGCCGCGCGCGCGCAGGGCCTTCTTGGCGCCGGCGATGGTGAAGCCGTGCTCGTAGAGCAGCTCGCGGATGCGACGCAGGTGCTCGACGTCGCGGCGGCTGTAGACGCGCTGCCCGCGCGCCGACTTGGTCGGGCGGATCGAGCGGAACTCCTGCTCCCAGTAGCGGAGCACGTGCGGCTCGACCTGGACGAGGTGCGCGACCTCGCCGATGCGGAAGTAGATCTTCTCGGGGAGCTCCGGCAGCTCGACGACGTGCCTCGCGGCCTCGCGCGGCGACTCGCGTCGCAGCGGCGCGGACGCCGGGCGCAGCGGCGAAGGACGCGTCCCCTCGCCGTCCTTGCCCGAGCCCCCCGCGCCGCCACCGATCACGCGCATGGTCATGCGTTGCGAACCTCGCGTGCGAGCATACTTCCGCGCCTCGGTGCGCCCAACGACAAAGGCGACGCGGCGAGCTCTCGACCTTCGCAGGGACCCCGCAACGAGGCTTCGGCTCCGGCCGTGTCACTCACACTTCGCCGAAGATTGCCGCGCAATTTCGGCTTCGGGGCGGAGCCAAACGGTGCTTCGCGCCCCTTCTTGCGCCGCCCCTCAGCGCCGCGCGTGTCGCGCGTCGGCCCGCCCTGGCCTCGCGGGGACGACCGCGGCCGTCGGGGTGGCGGCGGCGAAATCGACCCCGCTGTCGCGATCGTCGGACGTCTCGTCCGCGTCCGCGTCCGCGTCCACGTCGGTGTCGCCATCGGCGCCGCCGTCGTGCGGGTTGAGCATCGACTTGAGGATCTGGCTCGGCTTGAAGGTCAGCACGCGCCGCTCGGTGATCGTGAGCGGCGCGCCGGTCTGCGGGTTGCGCCCGCGGCGCTGGCGCTTGTCGCGGAGCACGAAGTTGCCGAAGCCCGAGATCTTGATCTTCTCGCCGCGGCCGAGGGTCTCCTTCACCGTCTCGAAGACGAGCTCGACGATCTCCGCCGCCTCCTTCTTCGAGAAGCCGCCGACCCTGGCGTAGACCGCTGCGACGATCTCGTTCTTCGTCATCGACATCTTCCCCCGACCCCGGTGCGCACGCTGCGAACATCACGACGACACGAGGGCACGCGCCGTCGAGGATAGGCGGCCGCGCGATCCGCACAAGGGGGCCGACGATCCCTCGTCGGACGCGGCGGGGGCCTGCGTGACAAGAGCAACGCGGCGTGCTAGCGGCGTGGCCCCGCGCACCGGCGGGCTTGGAGGTCGCGATGGGTCTCGCCGTTGGAATCGTCGGGCTGCCGAACGTCGGAAAGAGCACGCTCTTCAACGCGCTGTCGAATGCGAAGGCCGAGGCCGCGAACTACCCGTTCTGCACCATCGAGCCGAACGTCGGCGTCGTCCCCGTGCCCGACGCGCGCCTCGAGAAGCTCGCAGCGATCGCCAAGCCCGAGCGAATCTTGCCGGCGACGATCAACTTCGTCGACATCGCGGGGCTGGTCCGCGGCGCCTCCAAGGGCGAGGGGCTCGGCAACCAGTTCCTCTCGCACATCCGCGAGTGCGACGCCGTCGTGCAGGTGGCCCGGTGCTTCGAGGATCCGAACGTGGTCCACGTCGAAAACCGCGTCGATCCGGTCGCCGACGTCGAGACGATCACCACCGAGCTCTGCCTCAAGGACCTCGACACGGTGCAGAAGCGCGCGGACCGCGCGCGCAAGAACATGAAGGCCGGCGGCAAGCAGGGGGAGCTCGAGAAGCGGGCCCTCGAGGTCTGCGACGCGCTCGCGACGCAGCTCGACGCCGGCAAGCCCGCACGCCTGACCAAGTTCGAGGACGAGACCGCGCAGGGGGTCGTCCGCGACATGCAGCTGCTGACCTCGAAGCCGACCTTCTACGTCGCCAACGTCGACGAGGCCTCGATCGCGAGCCCTGCAGAAAACAAGCACTTCCAGGCGCTCAAGGCGTACGCGGACCAGCACGGCGAGAAGGTCGTCGCGATCTGCGCGGCCATCGAGTCGCAGATCGCCGAGCTCGCGCCGGAGGATCGCCCCGACTTCCTCGCGTCGGCGGGGCTCACCGAGCCTGGGCTCAACGTGCTCGCGCGTACGGCGTTCGATCTGCTCGGCCTCATCACGTATTTCACGGCCGGCGAGGACGAGGTCCGTGCGTGGACGATCCACCGCGGCGACAGGGCGCCGCAGGCGGCCGGCGTGATCCACACCGATTTCGAGCGCGGCTTCATCAAGGCCGAGGTGATCTGGTGGGAGGACTACATCGCGCTCGGCGGCGAGGCCAAGGCGCGCGAGAAGGGCAAGCTCGCGATCGAGGGCAAGGAGTATCTCGTGCGAGATGGTGACGTGATGCACTTCCGGTTCAACGTCTGAACGACGGGGGTGCACCAGGGGGCGAAGCCTCGGGTGGCCCCACGCGCCGACGGGGCCCCGCCAGTTCGAGGCGAGTTTGACGTTTCGCGACCTCACCCTGCGGCCCCACCGGGGGCGCGGGCCGGGTTGTCGATATCGGCCTCGGGGCAGCGCGAGCCGCTGGCGGGCGCGCGGCGAAAGAACCGGCTTGACCGGTTCGATCCGAGATCACTAGTGTCCCGCCCCTGGCATGGCGGCGTGGCCTGCGGCTGCGCATCGCAGGGGGTCGAACCCCCGCCGTACCCCTCCGTCGCCGGCGACGGTCGGCGCGGGCGCTCTCTTCAAGACGATGGGGTTGCAGTGGCTCTCAAGCGCTCCGAAAGCAAGATCAACGTCCCCTCGTCCAAAGGCTCCGCAGAGGAGCGCTGGGCGAAGATCGAACAGCGCATCGAGCAGGCCGACGAGGTCTTCCGATCGCAGTTCCTCGAAAACCTCGAGATGTCGTGGATTTATCACGACAGCGCGCTCGAAGGGACGGTCTACACCTTCCAGGAGCTGAAGACCGCGATCGATCCCAACGTGACGGTCGTCCCCGACTCGTCGCTCCAGCCGATCTGCGAGGAGATCCGGCGCCACCGGGAGGCCATCGCGTACGTGAAGGACTACGCGAGCAAGAAGCGGCAGCTCGTCACGCTCGAGCAGCTCAAGAAGATCTACCTGATCCTCCACCCCGAAGAGGGGGACACCAAGACCGTCAAGTACCGCAAGGACATCCCGCAGCACCGGCTGTACTTCCACGAGTACTGCTCGCCCGACAAGATCCAGGCGAAGGTGAAGGCGGTCTTCGACTGGCTCGCCGACCCCGAAACGCGCCGCGCCCGCTCGCACGTCCGCATCGCAGCGCGCGCCCACTACGATCTCGTGCGCGCATTTCCGTTTCAGACCGATAGCGGCAAGGTCGGCCGGCTCTTCATGAACCTGCTGCTGCTACGCGCCGGCTACCCGCCGAGCATCATCCACCACACCGAGCGGCAGAAGTATTACGAGGCGCTGAAGGGCTCGCCGGCCACGATGAACGCCATCGTGCAGGAGTCGATCGACAACGCGCTCACCAGCTCCGAGAAGATGCTGGACGAGTACGAGACACGCACCAAGGCGTTCATCTCGTAGTCGCGCCCGCGCCACGCGCACCGGTCATCGCTGGCGGCGTCGCGGAGCCCGGCCGTTCCCGTCTGCGTCCCGGCTTCCCCACGGCCGAGCTGGACCCGAGCCGCCTCGACGCCACACTTCGCAGTCCTCGACGGCCGCGCCGACTCGGCTGCGCCGCGCGCGCCCGCGTTCGGCCCGCAAGCTGCCGCGCGCGCCGACGGTCCGCGTATACTCTGCTCTTACTCGGCCCTCCCCCATGCGCGACGACCTCCCGCCGATCCTCCACGCCGAGCCCCCGAAGATCACCGTGGTCTCGCCGGGGCGGAGCTCGTTCTCGATCCTCCCCCCGGTGCAGGAGCGTCCGCGCGTGCTCGTCGTCGACGACGAGAAGTTCATCCGCGACATCCTGGCCGATTTCCTCGGCATGGAGGGGTACGAGGTCCGCACCGCCGAGGACGGCTACGCGGCGCTCCAGGAGATGGGGCGCAGCACGTACGACGTGGTCATCAGCGACCTGAAGATGCCCCGCATGGGCGGCATCGAGCTGCTCGACGAGATCGCCAAGCGTCAGCCGAACGTGCTCACCGTCATCATGACGGGCTTCGGCACGGTCGAGACGGCGATCGACGCGATGAAGCGCGGCGCCTACGACTACGTCCTCAAGCCGTTCAAGGTCGAGGAGGTCGTGCACATCATCCAGCGCGCGCTGGAGAAGCAGCGACTCCAAGCCGAGAACCTGCGCCTGCGCGAGGCGGTCTCGCTCTACAAGGTCTCCGAGGCGATCGCCGCGTCGCTGTCGCTCGACGAGGTCATGGCCACGGTGTGCGACACGGCGCTGCACGAGATCCGCGCCGACTTCGTGAGCACGTGGCTCGACGACGGCGAGGGGAGCTTCTTCGAGCGCAACCGCATGGTCGCGCCGCCGCACCCGTCGGTGATCCCCCCGCCGAGCTTCGATCCGCTGGCGCTGGCGGCCGAGCCTCGCCCCTCCGAGGCGGGCGCCGTCGGCGACACCGAGCCGATCCTCAACGAGGTCGACCCGGAGATGGTGCGCGCGCACCTGGCGGTCGACCCGATGCTCCTCGAGCACGGTCCGCGCGGGCAGCGCTTCTTCAAGGAAGGGCAAGGCAAGCCCACGCAGAGCGTGATGGCCGTGCCGCTGCGCGCCGGCGCCCAGTCTCCGCGCCTCATCGGCTGGATCATCGCCGCGTCGTTCACCACGGGTCGTCGGTTCGACGAGGGGCAGCGCAAGCTCTTGTCGATCGTCGGCTCGCGCGCCGCCGCCGCGATCGACAACGCGCGGCTCTACGAGGACCTGAAGGCGACCTTCAAGCAGACGATCCAAGGGCTCGCGCGCGCGCTCGATCGGCTCGACCGCTACACCTGGGGGCACAGCGATCGCGTCGCCATCTACGCGACCCTGCTCGCGCAGAAGCTCGCGCTGCCGACGGCGCTCGTCGAGATCGTGCGCCAGAGCGCGCTGATGCACGACATCGGCAAGATCGGCTGCGTGCTCAACCTGAACAAGCCCGGCAAGCTCACCAACGAGGACTACGAGCAGTTCAAGAAGCACCCGGCCTACGGGCGCGACATCCTCGAGCCGATCAAGTTTCTGCAGCCGCTCATCCCGGGCGTGCACCTCCACCACGAGCGCTGGGACGGCAAGGGATACCCGCTCGGCCTCGCGCAGAACGACATCCCGCTCATCGCGCGCATCGTCGCCGTCGCCGACACCTACGACGCGATGACGAGCGATCGCGCCTACCGCCGCGCGCTGCCGCACGAGGTGACGTTCAACGAGATCGAGCGGTGCAGCGGCACGCAGTTCGACGCGAACGTCGCGCACGCCTTCCTCGAGGCGATCGAGGACCTCCGCGCGCAGAAGCTCGAGCTCGGCGAGTGGATCCCCGAGTAGGCGGGCGAGCGGCTTGACGCCTTCGGCCCACGATCTCGACGAGGATCTGCCGGGCTGCAGCCACGCCATGCGGCGCGGCGAGGTCACGGCGATGTTGCACGACGTCGAGCACGCGAGCGCGCCGGCGCCGATCGGCCCCGTGTTCGACGCGCACGTCCACCTCTTTCCCGAACGGCTCTTCGCGGCGATCTGGCGCTGGTTCGACCGGCACGCGTGGGAGGTCCGCTATCGGCTGCAGGCCGAGCAGGTGATCGAGTTCCTGTCGACGCGCGGCGTGACGCGGCTCGCCGGGCTCTGCTACGCGCACGCGCCTGGGCTCGCGCGCGTGCTCAACGGCTTCATGCGCGATCTGGCGGCCGCGCACCGCGACGTCGTCGTGCCGCTCGGCACGGTGCTCCCGGGCGAGCCGGACGCCGACGAGATCGCGCGCGAGGCGCTCGGGCCGCTCGGCCTCCGGGGGCTCAAGCTGCACTGCCACGTGCAGAAGCTGTCGGCGGACGACCCTCGCCTCGACCCCATCTACGCGGTGGCCCAGGACGCGAACAAGCCCGTCGTGATCCACGCGGGGCGCGAGCCTTCGAGCCCAGCCTACGGAGTCGACACCGACGCGCTCTGCGAGGTCGGCCACGTCGAGCGCGTGCTCCAGCGCTTTCCGAGGCTGACGCTCGTGGTGCCGCACCTCGGCGCCGACGAGTACGCGGCCTACGCCGCGCTGCTCGATCGCTACGAGAACCTCTGGCTCGACACGACGATGGCGGTCTCCGGGTTCATCGGCGAGTCGCGAACGCCCATGTCGGTCGTGAAGGCGCGCGCGGCGCGCCTGCTCTATGGCTCCGATTTCCCGAACATCCCCTACGCGTGGGACCGGGAGCTCACGAGGCTCGCTGGGGCGGGGCTCGGCGAGGGGGAGCGCGCGGCGATGTTCCGCGACAACGCGAGGAAGGTCTTCGAGCGGTGAGCACGCGAGCGGCGTGGATGGTCGCGCTGATCGTCGCGGCTGGGGCTTGTGGGAAGGACCGCGCCCTGGGGGGGGCTTCGGCGGCGGCGGGGTCGGCTTCGGCTGCGGGGTCGGCTTCGGCTTCGGCTGCGGGGTCGGCTTCGGCTTCGGCGGCGGGGTCGGCTTCGGCTGCGGGGTCGGCTTCGGCTTCGGCGGCGGGGTCGGGGGCGGGG
>JAJXTK010000185.1 GCA_021783935.1 Myxococcales bacterium
TGCGGGTAGGTGCGATCGACGTTCGCGTAGACCTGGTTGGTGAGGATCGAGAGGCCGTCGGGGACCGAGTAGGTCGCCGCCGACGTCAGCGCGCCCGACGAGGACTTCATCGCCACGTACGCGGCGAGCGAGCTCGTGCCGGCGCCTTGGTAGAAGATCGGGAGCACGCTGCCCGCGCCGCCGAGATCGATTGCGAGCGGCTTGGTCGAGAGCTGCGAGCGCGCGGCCGCGCCGAAGTCCCACTGGTAGGGGAGCGTCCACTGCCCTCCCGCCTGCGTCGCCGCGGTCGAGAGGGGCGGCGTCGCGGCGCGCGAGAACTTGCGCGCCGTGAAGCCCGTGCCGCCTGGCGCCGCCGTGACGACGTCCGGGAGCTTGTCGCCGTCGACGTCGACCACGCCGAGCAGCTGCTCGCCGGCGACCGCGTCGAGCACGCTGCCCGTCAGCGCGTCGTGCACCTTGGTCGACCAGCTCGCGCCGTCGTACCAGCTGACGACGATCTCGAACTTGCCGTCGCCGTCGAGGTCCACGACCGAGTTGCCGACCGAGACCAGCCTGCCGGCGGCGGCGTCGACGGGGGCGATGTCGAAGAGCGTCTGCACCGCGGGGCTCTTGGTCGCGTCGAAGCCGACGGCCCACAGCCTGCGGCCGCCGCCGGCGGTCGCGAGGTAGGAGTCCTCGAAGCAGACGAGCTCGTCGCCGGCGACGCCGTCGAGGTTCTGCGGCCAGCACGACGAGTAGTAGAGCGTCTGGCCGAGCGACGCCGTGGCACCGAGCGCGACGCCGGTCTTGCCGCTCGTGAGGATCGTCGTCGTCGCGTCGTTGTACGAGACGTCGGCGTTGCCGTCGCCGTCGAAGTCGCCGATCGACACGGCGCTCGAGCCGCAGTGGCCGCGCGTCGACGGGGCGTAGAGCTTGGTCGGCGCGCCGACCTTGCCGGCGGCGAAGTGGTAGACGCCCCCCGGCGGGTTCGCCGTCGGGCTGATGCCGCAGCAGCCGCAGTCGTCGATCAAGACCTCGGGGCGCCCGTCGCCGTCGACGTCGCCGAGGCGCACGGCGCCGACGTTGCCGACCTCGCCGTCGGGCTCCTTCCAGAGGATCTTGCCGCTCGTCGCGTCGAGCACGAAGACGTTGCGATCGGAGCTCGCGATTAGCTCGAGCACGCCGTCGCCGTCGAGGTCGACGACCGCCTGGATGGTGCGCAGCTCGACGGGGCTCGACTCCCAAACGAGGCGATCGTCGGCGAGCTTGGCGAGCGCCTTGCCGCCCGCGAGGTAGACGACCTCGGTGACGCCGTCCTTGTTGACGTCGAGCGCGATGTGCGAGGAGCCCGAGAGGGTGCCGCCGACATAGTACTGCCAGTAGGGGACCGGCACCGTCACCGACGACTTGCCCGAAGCGGTCGCGGTGCGCGCGGCGTCGTGCCGCGAGACGGGCCAGTCGGCGCGACCATCGCCGCCGAGCGTCGCGATCACCAACGCCATCGCCGACGCGAAGCCAAGCCGTACGTGTCGCCGCATGAGTGCCTCCCGAGCGCGCGATCATCGCACACCGCAGGGCGCCGTCGCCGAAGGTCCCGGTGACACGACGCACCGCCCGCGTTCCCTCGGCGCGGAACGCTCGGCCGTCTTCCTTCCGCGCCTCCTTCGTCCTACACGCACGCCGTGGCCCGCTACCTCGTCACCGGCGCGACCGGCTTTTTCGGCACCCACCTCCTCGAGCACCTCGCGCGCGCGGGGCACGACGTCGTCGCCCTCTGCCGTGACCACGTCGACGAGGCCCGCGCGCGCGGCGCCGAGATCGCCCGCGGCGACGTGCTCGATCGCGAGAGCGTGCTGCGCGCCGCGCGCGGCTGCGACGGGGTCTTCCACTGCGCGGGCAAGGTCTCGCGCAGGCCCGAGGACGCGGAGCTGCTGCAGCGGCTGCACGTCGTCGGCACCAAGACGGCGCTCTCGGCGTGTCGCGAGGCGGGGGTGCGGCGCGCGGTGATCGCCTCGACCAGCGGCACGGTCGCGGTCTCGGACGATCCCGACCACGTGGGCACCGAGCGCGACGAGGCGCCGATCGGCCTCATCGCGCGCTGGCCCTACTACCGATCGAAGCTCTTCGCCGAGCGCGCCGCCTTCGAGCTCGCCGCGCCGGGCTTCGACGTCGTGTCGGTGAACCCGACGCTGCTGCTCGGCCCGGGCGATCTGCGCGGCTCCTCGACCGAGGACGTGCGCCTCTTCCTCGAGAGGAAGATCCCGATGGTGCCCCCCGGCGGCCTCTCCTACGTCGACGTGCGCGACGCCGCCGTCGGGATGGCGCTCGCGATGGACCAGGGGGCGTCGGGCGATCGCTACCTCCTCGCGGCCTGCAACCTCACGGTGCGGGAGCTCTTCGCGCGCCTTTCGCGCGTCTCGGGGGTCGCGGCGCCGGTGATCCCGATGCCGCGCATGCCGAGCCTCGCCCGCGCGGGCGCCGAGCTCGTCGACAAGCTCGCGCGCCGCGTCGGCCTCGCCCCCGCGATCGATCCGGTGAGCATCGAGATGGCGCACCATTTCTGGTACGTCGACGCCTCGCACGCGGAGCAGGCGCTCGGCTGGACTGCGCGCGATCCGATCGAGACGCTCGCCGACACGGTGCGCGATCTGCGGGCGCGCGGCGTGGTGTGGCCCGAGCTGGAGGGGCCGAGCGCGCTCGGCGCCTGAGCGAGCGGAGGCACGATGACCGCCCCGAGAGGCCGGACGTCGCGAGAGCTTCGTTCGCCAGTTCTTCATCAGCCTCCTCGCCACCCTCGTTTTCGTGGCGATCGTCCTCGGCAGCGCCGGGCGCGTGATGGTCTGGCAGGCGTGGGTCTACGGCGGCCTCAGCCTCGCGCTGAACGTCGCGCAGCGGCTCCTGCTGGCGGCGAACCCCGAGCTCGCGCAGGAGCGCGCCAAGCCGGGCGCGGGGGCGCAATCGTGGGACAAGGCGCTGCTCGGCGTGGGGCTCCTGCTCACGCTCGCGACGCTCGTGGCGGCCGGCCTGGAGCTCCGCCTCGAGGAGGGCCCGCGCCTCGCGATCGCGCACTTCGGCGTCGGCGTGACGCTGCAGCTCGCGGGCGCGGCGATGTTCCTCTGGGCCCTGCGCGAGAACCGCTTCTTCAGCGCCGTGGTCCGGCTTCAGACCGACAGGGGGCACACCGTCTGCACGACGGGCCCCTAACAGGCCGTTGAGTTTCTCCGGAACTGCCCGATCCTCTCCCGCGTGAGCCCAAAACTCTCCGCGCGATCGACACGGCCTGCTGTCGGTCACAGTTTCCGCAGGCCGCTTCTCAACGGCCTGCTAACGCGTCGTGCGCCACCCCGGCAATTTGGGGATGATCCTCGGCACGATCGGCTTGCCGCTGCTGTTCCAGTCGACCTGGAGCTTGCCGCCGGCCGGGGTGTCGGTCTTGGCGCTCGTCGTGCGCACGCAGCTCGAAGACGCGTTCCTGACCAGGGAGCTTGTGGGCTATCGCGACTACCGAGGTCGCACGCGGTTCCGTCTGATCCCGGGCTTGTGGTGACGAAGGCGCGCTCGGCGCGCGGGCGCCGGCGCTATAGTCGCGGCAACGTGCGCTGGGCCCCGCCATCGATCGCACTCGTGCTCGTCGCGGCGACCACCGCGAGCGGCTGCCGTGCGCGCGGCACCGGCGAGGGCGGGGCCACCGCGGAGGCGAAGGCCGCGGGCGCCCTGGAGCTGTCGGCCGAGCGACGCACGCAGCTCGGTCTGGTCTCGGTGAAGGCCACCCTCGGGGAGTTGCCCGACGTCGAGCTCCGATCGGGCACCGTGCTGTTGCCACCGACCCGACAGGCGCTCATCTCGACCCCCGTCTCGGCGCGCACGAGGGCGCCGGTCACGATCATGGTCGGCGCGACGGTCCGCGAGGGGGATCCGATCGCCGAGGTCGTGCCGGTCCTTTCGCCCGGCGAGCAGGTCACGCTCAACGTGCAGGCGGCCGATCTTGTCGGGCAGATCGCCACGACGGACACCGAGCTCAAGAACCGCGAGGCGCAGCTCGAACGCGCTCGCGCCCTCGCCGCGCGCGGCCTCTTGCCGCCGCAGGATCTCGAGAACCAGGAGACGGCCGTCGCGGCGACGCGCTCGAAGCTCTCGGCGCTCCGGGTCGAGAGCGCGATGCAGGGCTCACGCGGCGGCGCAGTCACGCTCCGCGCTCCCATCGCCGGCACGATCGCCAGCGTCGACGCCCCCAACGGCGCGACGCTCCCCGCGGGGCACGTCCTCGCCGAGATCGTGACCGACGGCCCTAGCTGGATCGACGTCGCGACGCCGGCGGACGCGGCGACGGGGTCGGGCTACTCGGTGCGCGTGGGCAGAAGCTGGGTGAGCGCTCGCTTGCTCGCCAAGGGGGTCGTCGCCGGCCCCGACGGGCTGCGGCGCGATCGGCTCGAGATAGCGGCGCCTGGGCTCGTGATCGGGGCGACGCTCGACGTGCGGATCGAGCGGGGCGCGTCGATGGGGGTGGTGATCCCGGCGTCCGCGATCGTTCCGACGGCCGAGGGGGACGTCGTCTACGTCGAGATCGAGGGGAAGTTCGTCGAGCGCGCCGTGCAGGTCGCCGCGCGGCTCGACGACAAGGCTCGGCTCGCGAGCGGCGTCGCAGAGGGCGAGCGCGTCGTGTCGGTCGGCGGGCAAGCGCTCCGCGGCGAGAAGATGCGCGCGGCGCTCGGGGAGTAGCCGGTGAGCAGCCTCCTCGACGGCCTCATCGGGTGGTCGATCCGCCACCGCGTCGTCGTGCTGATCGCGGCGGTCTTGCTCGCGGTGCTCGGCGTCGAGCAGACGCGACGCGCGCAGACCGACGTCTTGCCCGACTTCACGCCGCCGTTCGTGGTGGTGCAGACCGAGGCGCCGGGGCTGACGACGACCGACGTGGAGGAGGTCGTCACCCGTCCGCTCGAGCGCGTGCTGCTCGGCGTGCCAGGGGTCGAGAACGTACGATCGCAGTCGGCGCAGGGGGTGTCGGTCATCACGCTGCTCTTTCAGCAGGGGCTCGACATCTACCGCGCGCGCCAGCTCGTGACCGAGCGCGTCGGGCTCGCCGCGTCGCGCCTTCCTGCGAGCGTGAAGGCGCCGGTGCTCGCGCCGGTGTCCGCGCCGATCAGCGCCCTCTTCAAGCTCTGCGTCACGGCCGAGGGGGACGACCCCGCCGCGGCGACGCGCGCCGTGCGCCGGTTCGCCGACTGGACGATCCGCCCTCGCCTGCTCGCGATCCCCGGCGTCTCGCAGGTCATCGCGCTCGGCGGCGGCGTCGATCGCGTGGAGGTCCGGCCGAGCCCCGCCCGCATGCGCGCGCTCGGCGTCACGATGGCAGAGCTGCGCGCCGCCGTCGCCGACGCGCAGTCGTTCGAGGGGATCGGCTTCGTCGAGCTGGCCAACGCCCGCATCGACGTGCAGAGCGGCGCGCGCCTCGCGGAGAGCGACGCGGTCGATCGGCTGCGAGAGCTGTCGGTGAAGTCGACCGCCAGCGCCCCGGTGCGCCTGCGCGACGTCGCCGACGTGGAGCTCGGCGAGGAGCCGCGCACAGGGGCGGCCAGCTACGACGGCAAGCCCGCCGTCTACCTGCAGATCAACAAGCTCGCCGGCGCCGACACCGAGGCGACCTCGCGCGCCGTCGAGGCCGCGCTCGGCGAGCTGGCGCGCGAGGCGCCCAAGGGGGCGCGCATCGAGGAGCCCGCGTTTCGGCAGGCGGCCTTCGTCGAGAGGTCCGTCTCGTCGGTCGCCCACGCGATGGCGATCGGCGGCGCGCTGGTGATCGCCGTGCTGCTCGCGTTCTTGCGCTCGCCGCGCCTCGCGGTGATCAGCCTCGTCGCCATCCCGCTGGCGATGCTCGGCGCCGCGACCTTCCTGGTCCGGCAGGGGGTCTCGATCAACGCGATGACGCTCGGCGGCCTCGCGCTCGCCGTCGGCGAGGTCGTCGACGACGCGATCGTCGACGTCGAGAACGTCTGGCGGCGCCTGCGCGAGAACGCGGCGAGCGCATCGCCGCGCGCGGCGCTCGACGTCGTGCGCGACGCCTCGCACGAGATCCGCGGCTCGGTCACCTACGCGACCGCCGTCGTGATCTTGGTGCTCTTGCCGGTGCTGCTCCTCGGCGGCCTCGAGGGGGCGATCTTCGCGCCGCTCGCGACGGCGTACGCGCTGTCGATCGCCTTCTCGCTCGTGATCGCGCTGACGGTCACGCCGGCCATGTGCGCGTGGCTGCTGCCGCGCCTCGCGTCGGCGCCCGAGAGCGCGCCCACCCTGCTCGCGCGGGCGCTGGTCGCCGGCTACTCGCGGCTCTTGCGCCTCGCGCTGCGCGTGCCCGCCCTGGTCTTGCTGCTCGCGGCGGCGCTCGGGGTCGGCGCCGTCGTCGGCATGACGACGCTCGGTGGGAGCTTCTTGCCGGAGCTCCACGAGCGCTCGCTCATCGCGAAGATCGATCTCGTCCCGGGGGTCTCGCTCGAAGAGACCATGCGCGTCGCGGCGCGCGCAGAGGCCGCGCTGCGGGCCTCGCCCTACGGCGCGGGCCTGCACGTCGCAGCGCGCGCCGGGCGCGCGGAGGGGGACGAGGACGCCTCGCCGCCGAGCCGCGTCGAGCTCGACGTCGTGTTCCCCGCACCGCCGCTCGACGCCGAGGCGACCAGCGAGGGCGTCTCGAGGGCGATCGAGTCGGTGCCGGGGCTCACGGTGGGGGTCGAGGGGGTCTTCGCCGATCGCATCCACGACATCCTGTCGGGCGAGAGCGCGCCGATCGTCGTGCGCGTCGAGGGGGAGGAGCTCGGGCGGCTGCGCGGCGCGGCCTCCGAAGCCGCCGCGCTCCTGCGCGCCACGCCCGGGCTCGAGGGGGTGCGCATCGAGCCGCAGGTGGACATCGCCGCGCTGCGCGTGACCCCGGAGGCCGGCGCGGCGGCGCGCTTCGGCCTGCGCCCTCGCGAGATCGTCGCCGACTCTGCCGCGGCGCTCGGCGGCGAGCCGGTCGCGCAGATCCTCGGGCGCGCCGGGAGGACGATCAACGTGTCGCTGGTGTCGCCGCCGTCGCAGCGCACGCTCGAGTGGCTGCGCGACGCGCCGGTGACGACCGACCGCGGGGCGCTGGTCAGCCTCGGCGACGTGGCGAGCATCGCCCCGGTGCCGACCCCGGCGCGCATCCAGCACGAGGCCGGCATTCGGCGCATCGCGGTCCAGGCCGACGTGCACGGCGCCGGCATGTCGGTCGCCGCCGCGCAGGTGCGCGAGCGGCTGTCGCGCTGGACGCCGCCGCCCGGCACGCGCTGGTCGCTCTCGGGCGAGGCCGAGGCGCGGAGCGCGGCAGCGCAGCGGCTCTTGCTCTACGGCGCCGCGGTGTTGGTCGCCGTCTTCCTCGTGCTCGCCATCGCGTTCTCGTCGCTCCGCGACGCGGCCGTCGTGCTGGTCAACATCCCCTTGGGGCTCGTCGGCGGCGTCGCGGCGGCGGCCCTGTCGCCGGGCGGCCTGAGCGTGTCGGGCTTCGTCGGCTTCATCACGCTCTTCGGGATCATCGCGCGCAACGGGATCATGCTGGTCGCGCACGTGCACCACGTGATCGCCGCGCACCCGCAGCTCGATCGCGTCGAGCAGGTCGTGCAGGCGGCGCGCGAGCGGCTCATCCCCATCGCGATGACCGCGGCGACCGCAGGGCTCGGGCTGCTCCCCCTCGCCTTCGCCTCGCCGCGCGGCGGCAACGAGCTCGAGGTCCCGATGGCACGCATCGTGGTCGGAGGGCTCTCGAGCGCGACGCTGCTCAACATGATCGTGCTCCCGACGATCCTCGTGCTGCTCGCGCGACGCGACGCGGCCCGCGGGCGCTAGCACTACTGTGTCGATTCGTCGCGGCGCCGTCCTTCGACCCATGGTTGAAGCCGGGGTTGGGTACGTGCGGTCGTCGACAACACGGACAGCGCGGCAGCCAGCGGATCACGACGCGTCGAATCGCGACGACGACCGATCGCGTCGGCCTGCTCCGGCTCGGTGCAGAATTGCATCGCGATCGGCTCGAAGCTCCTGCGCTCGCCCGTCCCGAGTAGCCCGAGCGCGGACATCGCGAAGCTCGCCCGCTTCTTCTTGTGGCGGACGATCGTGCCGATCTCCGCGAAGAACGTCTCGAGGCGCTCCTGGCTGTCGGGCGGGAGCTGCGCGAGCATGAGCCTCGTAGAAATCAGCCTGGAGCCAGCGGCCAAACGTTCGACACAGTAGTGCTAGGCGATCGCCGCGACGGCGCCGGTCACGACCTCGGGCCGAGGCCTGCGCAGCTGCCGGCGATGAACGGCAGAGACGCGCGCGCCCGGGCGAGATCGAGCTCGCGCAGGACCAAGAGCCCCTCCGCCTGTCGGAGGATCCTGCCGGCCTCGATGAGATCGAAGTTGGTCGTGCCCGAGGCGCCGATCGAGTACGCGGCCCGCTGCGCTTCGTCGATCTTCGCCGCGAGGTCGCGCGACTCGCGCGCCGACCGCTCCGCCGCGCGGGCGACGTCGATCTCGCGGCGCGCCTGCGCCACCTCGGTCGCGACCTCGACCTCGACTTGCGCCCTTCGCACGCGCGCCTCGTCGACGAGGGCCACGCGGTCTCGCTTCTCGCCGTAGCGAGCGCCGCCGTCGTAGATCGGGACGGTCAGCACGGCCGAGAGCGACCAGCCGTTCTCGTACGGCCCCCCGAGCGGCGCGCCGAGCGTGCCGACGTTCACCTGCGCGGTCAGCGTCGGCGCGAACAGCAAGAGGACGTCGTCGACGTTGCGCTCTGCCACCACGACCTGCCGCTTGGCGACCCGCACGTCTGCGCGCTCCGCGTCGACCGCTCCCCCCGCGCAGAAGCCCGCGAGCTCCGCCTCGATCGCGACCGTCTCGCCGCCGACGCCGAGCTCGCCGCGCTGTCCGAGGAGGATCGACATCCCCTCGCGGGCCTTGCGCAGCGCCTCGTCGGCCCCGGGGATGACTGCGCGCGCGCTCGCGACGTCCTGCTGGGCGCGCATCAGATCGCGCGCATCGCCGACGCCGATGCCGACGCGGGCCTTGGTGAGCGCGAGGCGCTCGAGCGCGGCCTCGAGCCCCACGCGATCGACCTCGGAGAGCCGGCGCGCCGCCGCGATCGAGAGCAGCGAACGCGCGAGGTTCAGCGCGAAGCGACGCCGCAGCTCGTCGAGCGACAGCCTCGCCATGTCCTCGCTGACGTGCGCGGTGCCGATCGCGTGGGCGTTGCGGAGGTTCACCAGCGGCGCGGCGATGACGAGCTCGGCCGACAGCGACGTTCCCGTGGGGAGCACGGCGAACAGCGTGTTGCTGGTGGTGGCGTAGCCGAGCGTGACGTTGCCGGCCGCCGTCGGCAGCACGCCCGCCCACGCGACGCGCGTCGCGGCCTCGGCGCGCTCGATCTCGTCGACCGCGACGCGCAGGTCGAAGCTGCCCTTGGTTCCTTCGTCCCAGAGCGCTCGCCAGCCCGCGACGGTCCTGGTCGGCGTCGGGATCGGCGGCGGCTCGCTCTCGTCGACCTCGGAGGCCGCAGCGGTCGCGATCGCGGCGGCGCTCGACGATGGGACGGGCGCGACGCCCGGGGCTCCAGCGCCGGCGGTGGCGACCTTCGCGGCGCTCGTCTGCGCTCGGGCGCGCGGCGCGGTGGCCCACCCCCCCGCGCAGGCGAGGCCGACGAGGCAGGCCATCCACACCGCTCGCGCCATCGTCGTATCGGTACTGGCGGGCGGTCGACGGGGCCAAGAAGTCGCCCGCGGGGAGGGAGCGTCAACACGGCGTATTTCTTGCCGATCGCGGCGGAGCCCCTCGCCGTGCGCACGCCCCCCCGTCGAAGAGGACCCAGGCCCCGTCGATCTCGATGAGCGCGACGGCGTGCTCTGCGAGGGGGGCCGGGTCGGGATCCCGCCCTGAGCGCGATCGTCGCTGTTACAGCCCCCATCCCCGCCCTTCCCCCGCGGTGCGGGGGAAGGGAGATCGCGTGGCGCGAACGCGCGCAGGCA
>JAJXTK010000186.1 GCA_021783935.1 Myxococcales bacterium
GCGCGAGACCGGCGCGATCGGCGCGCTCGACGCGGCCGCCGAGCTCGCCATCACGCGCGCGGGCCAAGGCTTGGTCGCGATCACGACGGGGATGCCCGGCCCACTCAGGTTCGTGAGCGAGTACGCGCCCGGGGGAACGCTCGATCCGAAGGTGGGCGGCGGGATGTCCGCGTACGACGGCGCGGCCGCGACGGCCTTCGAGGACGCAGGGCCCTTGGCGGCGGGCTTCGGGGCGGGCCTCTGCTGCGACGAGGCGGCGCTCGCGAGGAGGATGCCCGCCGCGACGAGCCCGATGGCGCTCACGGCCCGGAGGACCTTCCGACCGATCTGGTCGGAGCTGGGGAATGCTCGCTTCAACACAGCGACCTCATTCGATGCCGACCGAGCCATCGCTCTTGATCTGCTTCATCTCGTCGTCGAGCAGGCGCTCCTGCTCGTTGTACTCGCGCTGCCGGTCGCGAAGGATCGCCTTGCGAACCTCGCGCTCCTTCCAGGCTTGGTCGACGATGCCGACCTCGGCGCGCATCATGTAGTGGGCGAGCTTGTCGCGCACGGCCACGAGGTTGCGCTTGGCGACCCCGCCAACGACGTCGCGCGCCTCGCCGTCGAACGCCGCCAGCTCCGCCTTGAAGCCGTCGAGCGCCGCCTGCTCGGCGTCGAGCGTCTTGCGGAGCTTGTCGACCGAGTCGGCGACCTGCGCGTCGAGCGCGTCTTTCTGCTTCTCGACCCGCTCCTCGATCTGGCGCGCCCGCGCGAGCACCGGCTCGGCGCCGGCACCGAAGGCCGCGGCGTCCGGGCCGAGGTTCAGGCGGGCGAGGTGGACCTCCTTCTCGACGAGGTCGCGATAGCTGGCTCGGCGGTCGGCGTCGGCCTTGGCCGGATCGTCGCCGGTGCCGGACTGCACGCGCCCTCGCTCGATGAGATCGCGCAGATCCTGGGCCTCCTTGCGGAAGGCGGTGATGTCCTTGTCGGTCTCGGCGAGCTGCTGCTCGTACTCGCGAACCTTCGACGGCTCGAGCGGCTTGCCCTGGTCGGTCTGCCGCGTGCTGAGGTACCTGCGCAGCGCGTTCACCTGCGACTCGAGCATGTCGATCTCGACGCCCCGCTGCTGCAGCTGCTGCGACGCGGCCCGCCACTGCGCGTTCGCGTCGTCGGTGCGCTTCTGGAACGCGTCGGCGTCCTTCGGAAGCGCGGCGACGTCCCCCTCGAGGCGCTTGCGCGCTTCACGCGTCGCGTCGAGATCGGGCCACTTGGACAGATCGGCGGGTTCGACGTCGTCGAGCCCTTGCGCGACGTCCGCGCGCGCGCCGGCGATGCGGTTCAGCAGCGCGAGGTACCCTTCGTACGCGGTCCGCGCTTCCGGCAGGGCGCGAACCTTCTCGCTCCCCCGGGCGACGGCCTGCAGCTTGTCGAGCATCGTCTGCGCCTGCTGCAGCAGCTCCTTCGTCTGCTGCACGCTCTCGACGACGTTGAAGGCGAGCGCGCCGTCCTTGCCCTCTTTGGCCCACTTGATCGCGATCGGCGGAAGCGAATCGGGGCCGTCGAGCGCGTCCATCGTCGGGCCCGTGAGCCGATCGTAGTACTCGCCGGGCGTGCGATCGACCTTGAGGTAGTCGTCGACGTGGCGGTGCAGCGGATCGAGCTGGTCGCGGACGTTCTGGTACGCGGCGAGGGCCTTCCTGAACTCCGCCTTGCGCAGCTGGACGTCGGCCTCCAGGAGCTGCCCCTCGATGGCGTGCGTCGAATCCGGGCTCGCGAGCTGGAGCAGATCGAGCGCGCGCGTCGCGTTCTCTTGGTCCTCGAGGCGCACGTACACCCACGCGATCTCGTAGAGCATCGTGTCGAAGTGCTTCGAGGTGCGGTCGACGTGCTCGTAGGCGAGGACCGACTGGTCGAGCTGGTCCATCTCGTAGAAGAGCCGGCCGATGGCGATCCAGGCGAGGTCGACCACCTCCTTGTGGTCATCGGTGTCGCCTGGCAGATCGGTCACCTTCTTGAAGGCGTCGACGGCCGGATTGAACTTCTTCGGCTGCGCTTGCTTGATCGCGATGACGCCGAGGATGAAGCGCGCCTGGTGTTGGAAGCCCCCATCCGGGCCGACCGACGCGAGCGTCGCCTTCGCTCCGTCGAGGTCCCCCTTGAAGTACTGCATCTTCCCCTTGGCGTAGAGGACGACGGAGTCGACGTCGCCGGGCGCCAGCTTGTCGATGCGGCCGAGCACGTCCCCGGAGACCTTGGGATCGGTCGGGTCGTCGACGCGCACGGCGATGTCGACGAGCCGCGCCACGGCGCGCGACGCGTAGGGGCGGTACTCGGGGAGGTTCTCGCCGTCGGCGATGGTGCGGAACTTGGTGCGCGCCGAGAGGTAGTCGTGGATCGCGTAGAACGCCTCGCCGTTGCGGTAGACGGCCTCCGCGTAGGCGCGTCGATTGGCCGGGTACTTCTGCTCGACCTGCGAAAAGAGCAGGATCGCGCGCTGGTAGTCGCGCATGCGCGCCAGCAGCTCGCCGTCGGCGAGCATCTGCTCTGCGGAGCGGAACTCGATCCCCGACTTCCCCGACAAGCTCGCCACGCCCGGGAGATCGCGCTCGACGCCGTCGAGCTCGCCGGACGCGACGCTGCTCGCGTCCTTCGCCGAGAGCTTCGCGTACGCGACCCCCTCGTCGGAAAGGAGCGGCGCCGCCACCGCGGCGGCGAGGGCGCCCGCAATCACGAGGCTGCGTGCCGGCCGCGCGAGCCGACGCCGCCACAGCGGTCGGGCGCTCATCTCACTTCTTCCCACCGGCTCCGAGGCCGAGCTGCAGCTTCTCGACGAATCGGATCGCCGGGCGCTCTTCGAGCGGCGTGGTCGGGCCCCCTTGCTCGTAGCCGACGATGCGCAGCTGCAGCGTCTTGCCCTCGATCGCCGTGAACGAGCGGCTCGACCGCACCTCGAACTTGTACCCCTTCAGGTACGAAAAGATGCCGTAGCCGTTCCCCTGATACTCGAGCAGCACTTGGACGGTGTGGTCGCCCGGCTGCACCAGCTCCGCGTACAGCGGAATCTCCTTCTGGTCGCCGATCTGGTCGCGTTCGTCCGTTTTGGTCGCGAGCGGGGCGCCGTCGTAAAGCGCCACGATGCGCCGAAGCCGGAAGGCGCTGGACATGTCGTTCTGGAAGACGATCTCCGCGCGCGCCGCGGCGGTGACGCCCGAGATGATCGACTCGGACAGCAGGGCGAGGCGCGTGTGGCTTCGGCGGATGCGCTCTTTGAGATCGTTGATGCGCTGCTCGAGATCCCGGAGCCGCACCGTGTAGCTCTGTGTGTCGAGCGCTGTGCCCGCGGCGCCTGCGGCCGACGACGGGGCCGCGCTCACCGCCGGCGCTGCCGTCGCGGAGGCGGCCGGCGCGGCGCTCGTGGCCGGAGCGGCTGCGCTGGACGTCGGCGGAGCTGTCTTCGCGCCCTCGGCGGCCGCGGCGATGGGGGCGAGCATCATCGAACCGGCGACGAGGGGCGCGGCCCAGCGGGCGAGCCGCGCGCTCACGCGCGGGCGGGCCACGTTGCTGGGCTCGTCTTCGCGCGAAACGTTCGCAAATGAAGAGGTGCGTGACATTCCCTGGGCCCCTTTTGCCGCGATTCGCTCCTTGCGCGCCGCGGGCGAGGTTTGGATCGAGTGTAGCCCTACCATACCGAGGTGTGCCGCGCCGCGCGACCGATCCGACACGGCATCGGCGGTTGCCCCCGCCTTGGCGGCCGAGCTATAGCTCGATACGGTTGGCTCGGCAACGCTGTCGATGCACGTAAGTGCACGATGAAACAGCGTTTTCTGGCGTCGCTCGTCTGCGCTTGATCAACATCGGCACGTCGGAGGGCTCGTGCGATCGGCCGAGGAGATGATCCAGCGAGTCCGGGCCCCCCTCGGCGCGGTGCGCGTGGTCCGGAGATCCTCGGAGCCGGTCGGACGTCTTTGCGGGCGTGGCCCGTCTCGCCTGCAAGTGCGGAAGCCGTCCCGGGGAGCGGACGCGTGAGCTCCGACTTCGAGCGCGACACGGACGAGTCGCTGCTGGCGCGCTACCGACGCGGCGAGCGCGCCGTCTTTCGGGAGCTCGTGCGCCGCCACCAGCGGGGGCTCTTCAACTTCGCGCTCCGCCACGTGCACGCCCCGTCCACGGCCGAGGACATCGTCCAGGAGGTCTTCGTCCGCGTCGTGCAGAACGCTGACGGCTTCAAGGAGGAGGCGAGATTCGCCACCTGGGCCTACACGATCGCACGCAACCTGTGCATCGACCACCTGCGCAAGCGAGTGCATCGACGGCACGCCTCGCTCGATGCGTCGAGCGGCCCCGAGAGCGGGGATCCGCCGTTGGTCGAGCGCGTCGCCGATCGCGCGGGGGCCGCCGCGGATCGCTCGGCCATCGGCAAGCAGCTCGGCGCGCACATCGCAGCGGCGGTCGCGGAGCTGCCGGAGGATCAACGAGAGGTCTTCTTGCTGCGCCACCTCGGCGAGCTCGCGTTCAAGGAGATCGCGGAGGTGGTGGGCACCAACGAAAACACCGTGAAGTCCCGCATGCGCTACGCGCTCGAGCGGCTGCAGCGGGCGCTTTCCGAGTACGAGGACTACGCAAGGTCGACGAAGTGACGGCGGCCGAGGAAGGTTCGAGGGAGACGAAGGTGGACTGCGAGAAGCTCGATGCGCTGGCGACGGAGCTCGTCTATGGCGAGCTCGACGCGCAGGCCGCGGAGGAGGCCCGCCTCCACCTGCTCGGGTGCCCGCGCTGCAGCGCCGCCGCCGAGCGCCTCCGCGGCGGGCTTCGCGCGGCCGAGGCGCTGCCGCTCGAGGCGCCGTCGAGTTTGCTGGAGTCGCGCATCCTCGCGGCCGCCGACGCGGCGCGCGCGCCCGCGCCCTGGCATCGACGCGCGAGCCGCGCGGTCGCCCTCGCGGGCGTGTGGGCGATGCGCCCCCAGGTCGCGATGGCGGCCGTCGTGGTGCTGATGGTGGGCACATCCGCCGTGTTGTTGCGCCGCTCGTCGCCGACCGTCGCGCAGCGGACCAAGGTCACCGACGACGGCACCCCCGTCGCCACGCTCGAGCAACCGGCCGAAGGCGCGCCAGCCCTCGTCGGCGCGCGGCCCGGGACCGGTGCGCCGGCGCCGGCGCAGGGGCGCGCGGCCGGCGAGAAGGCCGCGCAGAAGTCCGAAGGCGGCGAGGAGCGGAACCTCGAGGCCCCCCTCGCGGGGGCAGCGGCCGCGGACGAGTCGCGGGGCGGCACGGGGGCCGCCGTCGAGAGCCTCCGTCGCGCGGGGCCGCTCGGGGCAGCGTCGGCGTCCGCCGCGGACGGGGGCGTGGCGAGCTACCAAGACGCGTTGACCGCGTACAAGGCGGGGCGGTGGGACGCCGCGCAGCGTGGGTTCGACGCGAGCGCCGCGGGCGGGGTGCTGCCGTCGTCGTCGCTGCTGTACGCGGCGCGGAGCCTCCGCGCGCAGGGTAGGTGCGCCGAGGCGTTGGTGCGCTTTCGCAAGGTCGTCGACGGCTACCCGGGGTCGAACGACGCGGCGAACGCGGCGCTCGAAGGGGGCGAGTGCGCGCGCGCCGACGGCGACGCGACGGCGGCGCGGGCCCTCTTCGAGAAGGCCAAGGAGAGCCCCGCCACGCGGGCGCGCGCCGAGTCGTCCATCGCGGCGCTCGACGCCCCGAAGGCGAAGGCGGCCGCGCCCGCGGCGACGACGCTTTTCCCAGCGAAGCCCGCCGCGCGCCCCGCCGACGTGCAGACGTCGCCGTCGCACTGACCCCGCTCGCGGGCGGCGCAACGGCGGCAGTCGCGCCGACGCCCCTCGACCACGGCGTGGGGCGCGCGATAACGTCGAGGCATGCGCTCGCGCCTTCCTCGCGGCCGCCGCGGCGTCGCCCTCGCGTCGGCGGTCTCGGCCGTCGCAGCCTCCTCGGCCTGCTCCAGCGGCCGCACCGCCGCGTCGGCCCCGATCGACCTGCACCTCGCGTTGCCGGCGGGGACGCTGCTCGACGTCGACTCGGTGGAGCTGAAGGTCTTCGACGCGAACGACGTCGGGTGCGACGGACCGCTGCTGAGCGGGGCCGCGCCGAGCGCCGTGGTCCTCGATCTGCCCCTCCAGCGCTGTCCCGACGGCGCGCGTTGGTGCGGCACCGCGAGCGTGGCCGAGGACCCTTCGCGAGCTCTCACGTGGTACGTGGAAGGGTCCGCCGGGGGGGGGCTCAAGTTCACCGGCTGCACGCAGCTGGCCGTGAGTCAGGATCCGCAGCCTGTCGCGATCACGGTGCAGCAGTACATCCCCGGTCACCAGTGCGGCGACGGCGTGCTCGTGCCGCCGAAGACGTGCGAGGGGCCGGCCGACGACGCGTGCGACGGCAGCTGCGAGACCAAGGAGGAGCTCCTTTCGAACGGCACCGTCCAGAAGGACCCGTCGACCGGTCAGTCGGGCGGCTACGCGCGCGGCAACCCGGGGCGCAAGAGCGGCCTGTCGACCGGCTTCTCCTCCGACGGTCGGTTCTACGCGACATGGGCCGACGCGGTCGACGGCACGGGGGGGGACACGCAAGGCGAGGTCACCGTTCGTCGCATGACCTCGACGATGCAGATCGATCCGACCGTGGTGCTGCAGCGGGAGATTCGCCTCCAGACCCTCAACAATTTCTCGACCGACGGGACCAAGAAGCGCAGCGGGCCACAGGACTATCCGTCGTGGGCGTCGGTCGAATCGTCCAGCCTGCTCTTCGTCTTCCAGCGCCAGCCGGTCGGCGACACCGCTTGGCACGTGTATGCGTCGCTGCAGACCAAGAACCTCACCGCGTCGACCGCCGATGTGACGATCAGCGGCGCTGCGAGCGCGACCGCGCCCCACGTCGCCGGTGCGAGCAACGGCGACGCGCTCGTCGTCTACCTCGAGAGCTCCACGCTCAAGTCGGTGCTGCGCCGCGCCGGCGGCGCGCTGCTCGCCGCGCAGACCCTCGCCCCTTCGGGCGTCGTCGGCGCGCCGCGCGTCGCGTGGGTCGGCGGCGACTGGGTCGTCGTCTACAGCGACGGCGACGACGTTCAGATGATCCGCGTCGGCCCCGACGGCACGGCCAAGGCGGGACCGACGGTGGTGAACGCGACGCGCCGGGCCGGCACGCAGGACGAGCCCGACCTCGCCGCGTTCACGACCGGCGAGTTCCTGGTCGCCTTCCGCGACTCGGCCGGCGACGTCGGCGACGACATCCGCGTCCAGAAGTTCGACAAGACCGGCGCGCCGACCGGCTCCGAGATCGGCGCGGTGACCAACGATCTCGTGAAGGCGGGCGACCAGGGCTCGCCTGCGGTCGCGACCGGCACGAACTCCAAGGGGCAGCGCTTCTACGCCGTGGTGTGGAGCGACCCGTCGACGCCCGAGATCCAGGGGCGAATCGTCAACGCCGACGGCGACGGCTACCTAGGCAATTCGGTCACGGGGCGCACCGACGAGTTCACGGTCGGCCTCGCCCCCGCGCCGCGCACGTGGCCTGCGGTCGCGGTCGGCGGGCAGGCGCCCGGCTACATCGCCGTCTCGTGGGTCGACGACAGCGTCGCCAATCCCGCCGCGGACGACGATCGCGTGCGCGTGAGGCGCCTGCCGCTGCCGGCCGAGTTCTGATCTCCGACTTCACGAGATCGTCGCCGCGCGACGATCTCGCACGAAGCAGCGGACCGGCTGCCGCCGAAGGCCGCGCCAGCGCACCGTCGCGAGGCTACGGGCGCACGTAGGCGATCGTGTGGATCGCCTCGACGAGGCGCTCGCGGTCCTCGGCGCCGATGCCGACGAAGCGCACGCCCATGCCGGGGTTGCGGCTGTGCCGCACGTCGGCGTTGACCCACGCGACCTCGCCGGCGAACTCGAAGCTCCCATCGCCGTCGGGCGCGAAGCGCAGCCGCACGGGGGTGCCGACCGGGAGCGGGAGGTCGGTGCGGACGAACAGCCCGAGCGCGCTCACGTTCGTGATCTGGGCGAAGAGGAACGTCTCTTCGCTGCGGCAGTCGACCGACCAGCACACCTCGACGCGCTTTTCGGCGCGCCGGCTCGCCTCGTGCTCGGGCATCGAAGAGCCGCTGTACGCGCTTCGCGGCCAGCGTGCAAAGCGCGCGGTGAGGCTAGCGCACGGGGATCGTCCCGAGCAGGAGGCGCGCCCCCTCGGCTTCGTGTCCGGCGTCGGGGCCGGAGAGGAGCTTCAGGCGCGTGTTGCCCGAGAAGAAGCCCGTCAAAATCATGATGGGCGAGCCGGAGCGCATGTTCGGCTCGAGGTTGAACTCGTCCTCGTCGACGACGTAGTCCCCCTCGAGCCACGCATCCATCGGGTACTTGCCGCCGAGCGGCGCGTGGTCGGCCGTCTTGCGGGCCGTCGCGGTGCCCGGCTGCTCGACGTGGATGAAGACCTGCCAGCCGCCGCTGAGGTGACCGGTGACCTTGAAGATCTGGCGCAGCCGCACCTTCTCGCCCGAGCTCACGCTCGTCACGACCTTGCCCTGCGCGTCGAGCAGCTCCCAGCCGACGCAGGCGAGCTTGCCGTCGATGTCGCAGTGGATGGCGTGCGACGGAACGCAGATCTCGGCGCGCTCGCCGACGCAGTCGGTGGTCGCCGTCGGCGGGCCCGACAGCACCAGGCGCTCGAGCGGGTTCTCGTTCCTCGCGCCGAACAGCCCGTTGGCCGCGAGCATCACCTGGGCGGAACGGCCGTCGACGATCGGCAGGTTCGTGCGCGGGGTCGACTCGGCGCGCCACTGCCGGTTCAGCTCCGCGAGGCTCTCGGCGCGCAGCGCGACGAACTTCTTCTCCGCGGCGCCGTCGTGCAGCCACTTGTACGCCTCGTGCGTGTCGTGCAGCACCGCGGGGCTCGCGCCGGCGAGGTCGTAGGCGGCGGTGCGGGGGTTCACGCCGAGCAGGCCGATCGGCGAGCCGGCGCCGAGGCGGCGGTAGGTCTCGAAGACCCCCTTGGGCGAGAACTGATTCGCGACGGCCGGCATGACGCCGAAGCTCCAGATGCCCGCCGCCGTCAGGCCGCCGACGACGATGGTGGCGACGCGCTGCCGGCGCAGGTTGCGGAAGGCGTCGCGGCCATAGATGAACGCGACGTAGCCCACGTAGGAGGCGACGACCGCCGCGACCAGCAGCCACCAGAGGTTCACGGCGACGTCGCGCTGGGGCCCGTTGAGCGCCTGCAGCTGCGGCACGTGGACCCGCAGGTTGCGCTTGAACACCAGCACGCCGACGACGACGGCGCACGCTTCGAAGCTCGCGAGCAGGAGCAACAGGAGCCCCTGCACCGGGTGGTTCCAGGCGTGGATCAGCGCGTCGATCGGCTTCTTCAGCGCCTCGCGCGGCGTCCAGCCGGGGCGAGGATTCTCGTCGACCCACACGAAGAAGATCGGCAGCAAGAAGAGCGCCCCGGCGACGAACACGGCGAGCTTGAGGCGCTGCTGCAGCTCCTCGGGCGAGCCGACGCCGTAGAGCCCGTAGGGCTCGAGGATGGGGGCGGTCGCGAGCTCGACCGGCGTCTTGGCGAGATCCTCGAACGTGAAGTCATTGAGGACGAGCACCGCGAGGACTGCGGTGCCGATGCCGATCGCGAGCGAGCCCGACGGCGCGCGCTCGAGGTCTCGCAGCACCAGGCCGATCACGACGGCGAGCGCGATCGGCGCCGCGAACGGCGCGAGGCCGAAGCGGGGCGCGGCGAACGTCTGGGCCGCGAACGCGAGGGCGGCGGCGGCGAGCGCCGCGACGCGCAGATCGACCTCGCGATCGACGGCGGTGCGCGGCGAGGTCGCGGGGCGGGCGAGGGCGCGGCCGAGCGCGAAGGGGAAGAAGCAGCTCCAAGGGAACGCGCCGTGCGCGACCTGGCGCACCAGCAGATCGAAGGTCGGGTACTTGCGCGAGGGGGCGAGCGTCGCGCCGAGCGCCGCGTAGAAGCGGCTGTCCTCGGCGAGCGCGTTGATCGCGATCG
>JAJXTK010000187.1 GCA_021783935.1 Myxococcales bacterium
AGTCGCCTCGCGCGCGCGTCGCCGAGGCGCTCCGGCGCGCGGCCGCGACCTGCGCGCCGTCGTTGGTCGCGGTCTCGACGTGGGCGGCCTTCGACCTCTGGGCGACGGGCCATCCGCTGCCGAACACCTACTACGTCAAGCACGCCGCAGGCCTCTTCGACGTCGTCGAGGGAGCTCGCTATCTGCTCGGGTCCGTCGTCTTCGCCGATCCGCTGCTCGCCGCGCCGGCGGCGATCGCGATTGCCGTGGGGATCGCCTCGGTGCGCGGCCAGGCGGCGCGCTGGAGGTTCGGACGCATCGTGCTCGTCACGACCACGACCGCGCTCGTCGCGATCGTGGCGACGCGCGCGCTTCCGCCGCGGGCCGGCTACACGGCCCAGCGCTACTTCCACCCCTTCACGATCTACGCGGTGCCCTGGATCGTGGTCGGCCTCGACCGCGTCGCCATGGCGATCCGCGACGCTGCGCGGGTGCGCGCGTGGCTCGCGTGGGTCGCGCTCGGCGCGCTGTTCGCGCTCGCCGCCGCGCCGCCGCTCTCTCGCGCGCGGGTCGCGTACGCCGCGCACTGCGCACGCATCGACCGGCTGCACACCGAGCCCGCGAGGATGCTCGCGCGCGACACCCCCGAGGGCGCCCTGGTCGGCGTCGAGGCGGCGGGCGCCGCGCGCTTCCACGGCGACCGTCGCATCCTCGATCTGGTCGGCCTCAACGCGCACGCGCTCGCCCACGCGAGCTCCGCCGAGGCGCTCCACTGCGAGGTCGTTCGTCGGCACCCGGCGTACTTCCTCGTGCCCGCCGAGTGGCTGTCGTTGCTCGGCGTGGACTTCGAGCTTCGTGCGCTGGCCGCGTATCGGAGCGCTCGCTGGTCGGACCGCGCCGCCGACCGGGTCGTCGCGTTCGCGAGCGCGCGGGTGCGACCGGAGGCCGAGGAGGCCTGCCGGCGGCTGGAAGGTTCGCGATGAGCGAGCGCACGGCGCGCCTGCTCGGCAAGCGCCTGTTCACAGGGACGTTCGTCGCGTCCGCGGCCGTCCTCGCGCGCCTCCGGCCGTTGCAGAGCGGCGACCTGCTCTGGCAGCTGCGCACCGGCGAGGCCGCGCTCGCGCATGGACCCGTCCATCGAGACCTCTTCTCGTTCCCCTTCCGCGGCGCCCCCATCCTCGATCACGAGCGGGCCTTCGAGCTCCTCGTCGCCGTGGTTCATCGCCGCGGCGGCTTCGAGCTGCTGTGGTGGTGCAACCTCGCCCTGGTCGTGTTCGCCGCGCTCGCCGCCGCCCGCCTCGCGCGCCGTATGGTCGAGCAGATCGCGCCGGTCGTGCTCGCGACCGGCGTGGTCCTCGCGGCGGGCGCGCCGAGGCTCGAGCTGCGCGCCGAGGCGGCGACCTTCTTCGCGATCGCGATCGCCCATGCGCTCCGGCGACGCGCGGACGAGGCCGAGCGCGGTTCGTCGGGGCGTTGGCGGGGCCTCGCGCGTCGACTGTCGCCGATCGTCGTCGCCGCCGTCGCGGCCCCCTTCCACGGCCTCGCGCTGCTCGTCGCGCTCGTGCCGTTGGCGCACCTCGGCGAGGCGGTCGTCGCCGTCGTGCGCGGCGAGCGCGCCGCGACTCGCCGGCGAACGCTCGCGATCGACGCCGTGGTGGCGATCGCCGTCGTCGGAGCCTCCGAGCTCGCCTCGCCGGGGCTGCTCGCGAACCTTCGCGTGAGCGCGACGGGCCCGACGTTCATGCGGCACATCATCGAGTGGTACTCGCCGCTGCGGTACGCGCGGCAGAGCGGCGACGTGACGACGCTGGCGGCGATCGGCGTCGCGCTCCTCGCGCTCGCGGGTCTCGTCGCGATGGCGCGCGAGGGGCGCGCCCGCGTCGCCGACGTGCTGCTCCTCGCCGCGCTCTCGCTCCTCGGCCTGCGCTTCGTGCGGCTCACCGCGCTGCCGCTGCTCGGCGCGATGCCGTGGGCGATCGCGGGGCTCGCGGAGCTGGCGCGCCGCGCCTTCGCCGCCCTCCGATCGCGCGCCTCGCTCGGCGCGATGGGAGCCCTCTTCGCGCTCAGCGTGGCCCACCTCGCCGCCGCCGCGCAGCTGCACGACGTCGTCGGCTTCGACTGGAGCCGGCAGCCGTGCGCCGCGGTCGCGTGGCTGCGCGGGCACCGCCCCGAGGCCGCGCTCTTTCACGCCTACAACCAGGGCGCGCTCCTCATCTACGAGGGGTGGCCCACGCGCGGCGTGGTGATCGACCCGCGCGCGTGGACCCTGTATCCGGAGTGGTACGCGCGCCGCTATTACGACGCGCTCGCGACCCCGGCGCGCTTCGAGGCGTGGGCCGACGAGGCCCCCTTCGACACGGTGCTCTTGCCGAAGAACCACGCCGGCACGAGCGCGCTCGCCCGGCACCTGTCGTCCGCGCCGCGCTGGGCGATCGCGTACGCGGACGAGCAAGCGGTCGCGTTCGTGCGACGGTGAAGCGGGCTACGGCGCGACGAGCTTGCCCGCGAGCGCCGAGGCGGCGACCACCAGCGGGCTCGCGAGCCACACCTCACCGGGGCCCGATCGACCCGGGAAATTGCGGTTGATCGCGCTCACCGTGACCTGCCCGGGCTTGTCGCTCACGCCGGGGCCGGCCTTGATGCACGCGCCGCACGACGGCTCGACGATCTCTGCGCCCACCTTGCGGAAGGCGTCGAGGTAGCCGCGCTGCTCGGCGTAGTCGCGGATGCGCTGCGAGCCGAGCTGGATGTAGAGGCGCACCCCCTCGGCGACGCGCTGGCCGCGCGCGGCCGCGGGCGCGAGCACCGCCGCGTACATGTCCATGTCGGCGCGCTTGCCGCCGGTGCACGAGCCGCCGTACGCGATGTCGATCTTCACGCCGCGATCGACCACCTCGCGCACGGGCACGCCGTTGCGCGGATCGCCTGGGCTCGCCACCATGGGGGTGATCGTCGCGAGGTCGACCTCGAAGGTCGCGAAGTAGCTCGCCCCCTCGTCGCTCCTCACGATGCGGCGGCGCAGCTCGTCCCGGCTCATGCCGGGGGCGGCGCCGCGCATCGCGTGCAGCTCCTCGACCACGACCTCGTCGGCCTCGATGACGCCGGTGAAGCCCCCCGCCTCGACGGCCATGTTCGTGAGCGTCGCGCGCTCGTCGAGGCTCAGGCCGCGCACCCCCTCGCCCGTGAACTCGAGCACCTTGCCGATGCCGTCGCCGCCGCGGAAGAAGGGCTGCGAGAGGATGTGCAGCATCACGTCCTTGGCGTGCACCCCCGCGCGCAGCTCGCCGCGCAGCACGAAGCGCACGCTCTCGGGCACGCGCACCCGCACGTCGCGCGTGCGCCACGCGTTGGCCATGTCGGTCGAGCCGACGCCGAACGCGAAGCAGCCGATCGCGCCGGCCATGCAGGTGTGGCTGTCGGTGCCGATCACCAGCTGGCCCGGGCTCGCGAGCTCCTCGATCACCATGTTGTGGCAGATCGCCTCCGAGCCGCGCCCGCGCCCCGGGCGCTCGAGCTCGCCGTAGAGCCGCAGGCTGTGCTTCTTCGCGAACCCCTCCTGCACGTCGGCGAGCTGCTTGGCCTGCGCGTCGAGCCCCATCTTGCGGTGCGCGTCGCTCATCACCTGGTCGAGGAACGTGAGGTGATCGCGGAAGGTGAAGATGCTCGCGGGGTCCTCGAGCGTCGCCTGCTCGCCGAAGCCGCGGCGGAAGAGCGCGTCGGCCATGGCGGTGACGTAGTCGTGCGAGAAGCGCACGTCGGCGCGGCAGAAGAGCGCGTCGCCAGGCTTCACGGCGGGCAAGCCGATCTTGCCGGCCTTCGCGTCGACCACCGCGTGCGCGGCGATGATCTTCTCGACGATGGTCATGGGGCGCGCGGCGGTGGTGATCGCGGGGGGCGAGACCTCGCCCGCGAGGCGCGCGCGGTTGTAGGCGAACAGCCCGCCGTGCTCGACGATCGACGCGCTGATCGGATCGAGCCCCTCGGTGAACGCCGAGACGGGCACCTCCTCGCCGCGCGCGAGCCGCTCGATCACCTCGGGGTCGGTCGTCGCGTACAGGCCGATGTTCTGGCAGTTCTGCGCGTAGATCTTCTCGAAGCTCTTGGCGGCGACGACCTTCACGCCGGCCGCGAGCTCGGCGAAGGGCGCCGTCTCGCGCGAGCTGCCGCACCCCTTCGAGCGCGCGCTCACGATCATCTCGAAGCCGCCCTTGGCGATCGAGTCGCGTTCGATCGCGCCGCCGCGCAGGCCGACCAAGGCGTAGCGGCCGAGCGTCTCGTCGTAGTAGTAGCAGACCCACCCCGGCGTGATTTCGTCGGTCGAGACGTTGCTCACGAGCTCGCGGCTCGGGTCGTACGCGAGGTGGTCGCCGGCGAGCTGCGCGCGCAGCGTCGCGAGATCTTCGGTGAGGTACAGCACGGGCCCGTCGAGCCGAATCGTGCGCGGGGTCGCGGAGGCGCTCATGGTCGCTGCATACCGCGTCCTCGGCGGGTGCGGCAGGGCACGGCGGCGCGCGCGGCTCGGTGCGCTGCGTCGAAGGGGCGCTCCGCGTGCCCCGCGAACAATCCGCGGCGCGGCGAAGGCTCCGGCTCAGCGCTTGCCGAACGGCAGGCCCATCGCCGCCTCGAGGTCGGACAGGTCGATGTCGATCTCGAGCTCGGTCGGGGTGGCATCCCCCCCGAGGATCGGCGCGATCGCGCGCGGCCGCGTGCCGGACGCGGGGCGCTTCGGCAGGGGAGGTGGCACGGCCGTGAGCACGATCGCGCCAATGCCCGACAGCGAGATCGCGACCGCCACCACCTCGGCCTCGGAGATGCCGAGTCGGAGCGCGATCTCGCCGAAGCTGGTCTTGCCGTCGGCGTGCAGCTGCACGCGCCCTTCGAGGGGGGTCAGCTCCCCCTGAAAGTGCTCGACGCGCCGCGGAACGCGCTGGCGGGCGCGCTCGCGAATCGGCGCGGTGATCGCCAGGCTGCTCGGCGCGGGGGCTCCTGAGTTTCGAGTGCGCACGCGCAAATGATGGCCCGTATCGTCACGTCGCGCGAACGGGGCCGTGGCGCCGAGCCGTGGAGCGAGGGGGCCGATCTGCGCTAGTGTGCGCCGCGATGTCTCGCCTCGTCGTCGCCACGCGCCGCTCCGCTCTCGCCCTCGCGCAGACGCGCGCCTTGGTGCGAGCCCTCGTCGAGAAGAACCCTGGCCTCGAGGTCGAGGAGCTCCAGATCGTCACGAGCGGCGACCGGATCCAGGACCGGCCGCTGTACGAGGCGGGCGGCAAGGGGCTCTTCGTGAAGGAGATCGAGGAGGCGCTGCTCGACGGGCGCGCGCACTTCGCGGTGCACTCGATGAAGGATCTCCCGGCGAAGCAGCCACAGGGGCTGACGATCGGCTGCGTGCCCGAGCGCGCCGATCCGCGCGACGTGCTGCTCGTGCGCCCGGGTCTCGAGCCGCGTCTCGAGGCGCTCCCCTTGGGCGCGAAGGTCGGCTCCTCGAGCTTGCGGCGTCGCGTCGCCCTGACGAGAAGGCGCCCCGATCTGCAGATCTCGCCCCTGCGCGGCAACATCGACACCCGCATGCGCAAGGTCTCGGCCGGCGAGTACGACGCGATCATCCTCGCCGCCGCGGGGCTCGGGCGGCTCGGCGTCGATCCGAAGACGATGCCGACGCACGCGGCCATGGAGCGCGAGGTGATGCTGCCGGCGGTCGCGCAGGGGGTGCTCGCGATCGAGTCGCGCGAGGGGGACGCGGAGGTCCTCGCGGTGCTCTCGAAGATGGAGCACGCGCCATCTCGCCTGCGCGCGTGGGCCGAGCGCGGGGTGCTCGAGGCGCTCGACGCCGACTGCACGGTGCCGCTCGCCGCGTACGCCGAGCTCGAGGGCGACGTCTGCTCGCTCTCGGCGTGGCTGACCGAGGCCGACGGCTCACGGCTGCGATCCGAGGCCGACCGCGCGCGCGTGCGCACGCCCGAGGACGCGCGGCGCTTCGGGCTCGCGCTCGGCGGCGCCCTGAAGGCGCGCGGCGCGAGCTTCTCCGACCCGCTCGACTTCGGCGTGGCGCGCGTGCTCCTCGAGCAGTGGGATCCCATCGGGATTCGCACCGTCGCCGACGCGCAGGGCGAGTACGACGCGCACGTGCCGCCGCTCGCCTCGATGCTCCGCGCGGGCGCCGACGCGAAGAGGCTCGAGAGGCACCTCGAGGGGCTCGCGAGGGACCTGGAGGTCGAGGTCGATCGCGCCGCGCTCGCGAAGGTCGCCGAGGCGCTGTTCGCGCTGTCGAACGGTTGACGCATCGCCGCGGCGCCGGCCGCGATTTCGCCCGATGCGCCGGCGAGCCTCGCTCGCCGAGGCGCGCGCTCGCCGGGGCGCGAGGACTGCTCGGACGAACGGTTGCCGCCCGGACGGCCCGCGCGCCCTGCGCGGCGGCCGCCTGCTACGAAGTCGCCCCTTCGATGCCGCGCGCCTTGGTCTTTCGCTCTTCGCACTTCGCCCTCGCCGCCGCCCTCTCGATCTCGAGCGCCGCGTGCGGCGGCTCCGACGCGTCCGCCCGCGTGAGCCCCGATGCGGGCGAGGACGTCGCCGCGACGAGCGCGCCCGTCCCTGCGGACACGGGCGTCGACGCGGACACGGGGCCCGGCACGGTGCGTCCCGCCGCCTGCCTCGGCGACGCCGCGACGCTCGAAGACGCCGCCCCCCCGCCGCCGACCGCGTGCCTGATGCTGGGCGGCGCGCCCTTCGACGCCGGGGCCGACGCCTCGGGCGACGTCGGCGCCGAGGCCTCGACCGATGGCTCGTTCGCCGACGCGGCCGACGGAGCCGACGCGGCCGACGATGCGGGCGACGCGATCGCGAGCGAGGCAGGCCCCTCGACCGACGTCTACCCCGCCTTCCCGATCGACGCGCCGCACCTGGTCAATCACGGCGGGCCCGTGCTCGCGAATCCGAAGCTCGTCACGGTCAGCTGGCCCGACGACTCCGACGCGCCCGCCCTCGAGGCCTTCGTCGACCAGCTCGGGCAGACCCGATACTGGAACGCCATCACGTGCGAGTACGGCGTCGGTCCGGCCGCGTCGGGCGCGTGCAACCACGTGCACATGCTCACCGCTGCCCCCGACACGCTGCTCGACTCGCAGGCCGACGCCCTCGTGCGCAACAGCCTGCGCGACCCGGCCGCCTCGGGTTGGCCGGCGCCGACGCCCGACACGCTGTACGTGCTGTTCATCTCCGACGCGACCGACTTCCAGATGCACACGCAGCAGGGGCTGATGAGCGCGTGCTCGTCGGGGATCGGCGGCTATCACACGAGCACGTTCCTCTCGGACGGCACGTCGATCACCTACGCCGTGGTGCCGCGCTGCCCCGGTTTCGGCGCGCCCGTCGACGTCGCGACCAACTCGGCGAGCCACGAGATCGCCGAGGCCTCGCTCGACCCGACGCCCACGACGAACAGCGGCTGGCGCGACTTCGACGACGCGCACGCGGTCTGGAACGCCTTCCTCGTCGGCCAGACGGAGAACGGCGATGCGTGCGAGTTCTATCGCGACGCGACGTTCACGAGCTCCGAGGTCGGACACGACGTGCAACGTCAGTGGTCGAACGCGAGCTTCGCGGCGGGCCACGCGCCCTGCGTGCCGAGCACCGGCACGTACTTCAACGTCGTGCCGCTCGATCTCGTCTCGGTGCAGTTCGATGCGCCCAACTTCGGCTCGGGCGGCGGTCCCGTCACGACCGAGGGGGTCGACATCCCGGTCGGTCACACCGGATCGTTCCGCGTCGGCTTCTACAGCGACGGGCCCATGGCGAACGACTGGGACCTGAAGGTGGTCGAGGGGAACGACTTCCCGGGCACCGCGCCCGGCGGCGGCGGCGGCGCGGCGTACGCCGGCGGCAGGCTGTCGATCAGCGTCGACAAGACGCAGGGGCGCAACGGCACGATCGCGACCGTCACGGTGCGGGTGAACAGCCTCGACACGACGCTCGCCGCCAACATGGTCACCCTCGTGTCGACCGACCCCTTGCACAAGGGGGTGTCGCACTACTGGCCGGTGTTGATCACTTCGAACTGACGCGGCCGTTCTCGCGGCCGACGAGCTGGCCGCACGCGGCGCCGACGTCGCCGCCGCCCGAGTAGCGCCGCACCACCGGCACGCCGAAGCGCGAGAGCCGATCGTGGAACGCGCCGAGCTCGTCGTCGGCCGGGCGCACGAAGCGATCGTGCTCGCTCGGGTTGTAGGGCACGAGCGACAGACGCGGCGTCACGCCGAACCGCTCGCGGAAGGCGACGGCGAGCGCGCCGAAGGCGTCGGCCTCCTCGAGGCTCGTGTTGACGCCGCCGAGCAGGGTCATGGCGAGCATCGGCGCGTCGCCGCGCGTGCGCACGTACTCGCCGGCGGCCTCGAGCACCTCGGCGAGGGGGTTCTGCTCGTCGATTGGCAAGAGCGAGCGGCGCACGTCGTGGCGCGCCGATGCGATCGACACGCCGAGTCGCACGCGCAGCCGCGAGGCCGCGAGCTTGCGGATGCCGCCGGGGACGCCGGCCGTGGAGACGGTGATCGCGCGCTGCTCGATCGCCTGGCCGCAGGGGTCGTGCATGACGCCGATCGCCTGCATGACGCGATCGACGTTCGCGAGCGGCTCGCCCATGCCTTGGAAGACCACGCCGTGCACGCGCGCGCCGGCGGGCAGCTCGCGTCGGATCGCCCGCACCTGCTCGACGATCTCCCAGGCCTCGAGGTTGCGCGACAGCCCGAGCTTGCCGGTCGCGCAGAAGCGACAGCCGAGCGCGCAGCCGACCTGGGACGAGACGCACACGACGAAGCGCCCGGGCTTCTGGAGCGGGATGCGCACCGCCTCGATCACGGCGCCGTCCTCGCAGCGCAAGAGGTACTTCACGAACGGGTCGAGCCTCGACGCCTCGCGCGTGACGACCTCGAGCCTCCCGACGCGGTAGCGCCGAAAGACGCGCTCCATCTCCGCGCGCAGGGCGTTCTTCGGGACGTGCCCGCCGAGGTCGTCGAGCCCGCGTTGATGCACCGCCGCGAGCAGCTTGCGCGCGGTGTTGAGCGAGACGCCCGCGTCGGCCGCGAGCTGTTCGGGGACGAGCCCCTGCAAGGCGATGCGCGCGTCGCGCCCGCTGGGGACCAACGGTTCGGAGGGGGTCGCGGGGATCATCGCGGCGCGGAGCGCCCGTCGTAGCACGCGGGTCGAGGCGGCAGAAATGCGCGCTTGGCTGCCGCCCGTCGCGCGGCGAACTACAGTCGTGCTCATGCGCGCGCGGACCAACCTCGGGGAGCTCCACGTCGAGGACGTCGGCCAAGGGAGCCCCGTCATCCTCTGGCACTCGTTCCTGCACCACGGCGGGATGTGGCGCGCGCAGATCGAGGCGCTGCGCGCGCGCCATCGCGTGATCAGCATCGACGCGCCGGGGCACGGCCGGAGCGATCCGGTGCGGCGGCCGTTCGACATGGACGACTGCGCGCGCGCCGTCGTCGAGGTCATGCAGGCCTGCGGCGTCGAGCGCGCGGCCTTCGCGGGGCTCTCGTGGGGGGGCATGGTCGCCATCGCGCTCGCCTGCAACGAGCCCTCGCGCGTCTCGGCGCTCGCGCTCTTCGACACCTCGGCGCGTCGCGAGCCCCGTCGCAAGCTGCCGCGCTACTTCGCCCTCGCGGCGATCTTCCGCACGGTCGGCCCCCTGCGCTCGCTGTTGAGTCAGGTCGTGCCGATCCTGTTCGGCGCGCCGGCGCGGCAGCAGGACCCGCGCATGATCGAGGACTGGATCGCGTACGCGAGCGGGCTCGACGGCGCCTCGGTGTGGTACGCGCTCCGCTGCATCATGCTCCGCCGCGATCGCCTCGCCGAGCTCGCGCGCGTGCGGGTGCCGACCATGGTCGTCGTCGGCGAGCTCGACGTCGCGCAGCCGCCGCGCGAGGCGCGCGCGATCGCCGCGGCGATCGCGGGCGCGC
>JAJXTK010000188.1 GCA_021783935.1 Myxococcales bacterium
TTGGAGCAAAACGCGGCGCCGCGCACCGGGCATTCCTTTCGTTGCGGCGGTCGCTATGATGAGCGCCGGGCCGAGGGGTATGCGCGGGTGCTTCGCAGCTTGCGCGAAGTGCACGCCGGCGCGACGTCGCCGGACGATGAGATCAAGAGCCGCTTGCTCGCGTTCAAGCTGAAGACGGAGACGGCGCCGATCGTGAGCGTCGACGAGCTCCGCCGTCGCGGCGACGAGGCCACGACCGATGTCGTGCCGCTGATCGAGCCCGGGACGGGGGTGGGCGATGCGTTCGGGGACGACGGCCTCGACCTCGATGCCGCGGCCGGCGAGGGCTGATCGGTCGTCGCTGCGCGCCTGCGCGCGCCACTACAACTAGGAGCTACGAAGAACTGGCTGGCGCCAGTTCCACGCGCCGCGTGGCGTACCAGCGTCGGTCCCGGCCGCCTGCTGCTCGCCGACCGTCGCGGGACGGGCCCGCGACTACTCGTACGCGTTGTTGCCCGCCGTGGGGGCCGGGGGCGGCGGCGGTGGTAGATCACCCGGCTTCGTGCCGTACGGGTCAGCACGGAAGGTCGGCGCCGTGGTCGGCGCCGGCACCGCCGCGGGCGGCGGCGCGCTTGTGCCCGTTGCGACGGCGAGTGCGGGCGTGGGCCTAGCTCCGGCGGACTTGACCGATGCAGTGGCCGGGACGCTCGGCAGCTTCACCGCCGAGAGATCCGTGCCCGCGGCCGCCGCCGCGGCGAGGGGCTTCAAGAGCGTGTCGAGGGATGCCCAGATCGTCTCGCGCTCGGTCTTGCGTGCCGAGCGTCGCTTCTCGAGCTCCGCGACGATCGTCTCCTTGCCGGTGGAGGCGTCGTTGTACTCCTTCAGCTTCTTGGCGTAGTCGGACTCGTAGTCGGCGACCGCCTTGCGGTGCGCGGTGCGGTCGTCCGCGGCGCTCTCCTTGTCGCTGATCTTCACCACCTCGGCGTCGCGTCCATCGCGGCCGATGTCGACGTTCACGGTGCGCCCGTCCGGCTCGACGTAGCCGTAGAGCACGCTCACGTCGGGGCACTTCCCGTCCTCGATGAAGTAGTACTTCGCGCCGGACTGCAGGACGACGCCGTCCTTGTAGCACTTGCGAACGGTGCCCGAGAGCTGGAAGGCGCCCGCATACTCGGGCGGATCGTGCTCGGGCTTCGGCGGGATGTTCGGCGTGTTCTTGGCGTCCGTCACCTCGTCGTCGTCGAGCTGCTTGAGCCTCGCGAAGAGCGGGGTCGCGGCGGTGACGGGCAGGCCCTTGTAGATGGACGTGTCCATCGCGGCCTTCGCCTTCTCGATGGCGTCGAGCACCGCGAGGTAGGTCTTGCGCCGCTGCTCGAGGGTGCCGCTCGCCTCAGCGCCGAAGGCCTTGAGCGCATCGTCGACGGACTTCTTCGCGTCGGCCGCGGCCTTCTCCTTGTCGGCCTTGTCGGCGGCCTCCTTCGCGGCCTGCTGCTTCGCTAGCTCGCCGCCGTTGTCCTTCTGTTCGACCGGGGGCTTCTTGCACCCCCCCGACGCCAGCACGGCGAGGCCGAAGGCGATCCAAGCGCTCGCGCACATCTTCCTCATGTCGACCCTCCTCGACTCGCGACGAGCCGATCTTTCTCTTCGTCTTCTGGTTTGTCACGACAAACGTATGAACGGGCGCGTCTGCCTACCGTCCCGGGGTGCCTCGCCGCGCCACCCCGGACCCTGAAGCCGCCGCCATCGGCGCGCGCATCCGGGCTCTGCGCGAGGAGAAGCACATGGGCCTCGAGCAGCTCGCCGACGCCGTCGAGCCCGACTACTCGAAGGGGCACCTGTCGAACCTCGAGCGCGGCTACGTGATGCCGACGGTGGCGACGCTCCGCAGGATCGCCCACGCGCTCGGCGTGCACGTCGCGGATCTCGTGATCGATCCCGAGGGGAGCGACCGGGAGAAGCTGATCGACCTCTCCCGGTCCGTCCCGAAGGGCACGATCACGAAGCTCGCGAAGGAGCTCGCGGAGCTCGCTAGCAAGAAGCGCAAGACGTCTTGATCATCTCGCGCGACGGAGACGATGCCCGATGATCGGGCCCGTCACGTTCGGCAGCACGAGGTCGACGTCGCGTTGCAGTTGTCGGCGTTCGCGCTCGGAAAGCACGACGCCGACGAAGAACGGCCCGGAGACCGAGCGCATCGCCGCGAGGATCGCGGGCAGACGCGCGGGCACGTCGAGCTCGGTCAGGTTCAAGATGATGTCGCCGTCGACGGTGACGGCCACGGGCGCCTTCGCGATCGTCTTCATCGGCACGCGTGGGCGTACGGACAGCCCTTGCACGCCCACCCTCGGATCGGATGATCGATCCCCGCCGCGATCGCGGCGGTGACCGACTGCGCGGTGACCGCAAGGTCGTCACGGTCTGCCTTCGTGCGCGCCAGCCGCTCGACCTGCACGTCCGGCTTCGTCGTCTTCGTCGCGACCAGCAGCACGAGCTCGGGGTCCTCGAAGCCGAGGTGCTCGGCCGCCATCGCGTACGCGGTCGGCTGCAGGTCGTACTCGAGGGCGTCGGCGGCCCACTTCCGCTTCGCGGTCTTGAGCTCCCAGACGGCCGGCTTGCCGTCGTGGATCACGAGCGCGTCGATCGCGCCGACGAGCGGGACGTCGAGGACGTCGCCGTACTCGGGGTCGACGATCTCCAGCGCGAACGGCACCTCGACGCCGATGACGTTCTCGGGGAGCTCCACGCGATCGAGGAATACGTCGAGCATGCGCATGCCGAGATCCATCGACTTGCCGAGGTCCTCGCCGTCGTCGAACAGGACGGGCACGCGGTCGCTCTCGACGGCGATCGATAGGCGCTCGCGGAAGATGGTCTTCACCTCGTCACGATCGGCCGGCGCCGCCCTCGTCGACGCGGTCAGGTGGAAGCCGACGGCCTCGTGCCAGGCGGTGCCGAAGGCGAGCGCGATGGGGCGAAACTGCGGAACGACGCCCTCGACGTACGCGAGCGTGTACCTGCGGGGGCAGCCTACGAACGTCTTGAGCTGCGAGACGGACAGGTGCGGGAGCGCTCGGAGCTCGGCGAGCGATCGCGCGAAGCGGGTCGCGGTCATGGTCGTGACTCCTCGATGGGGCCAACGAAGCGGTGTTACACTTGGGCGATGCCGGTGTTCGACGAGAGCGATGGCGTGCAGTCGACCATCACGGGTTGCCCGTGCGGTACGCACCACGCGCGAACCCAGTACGGTCCGATCGGGCGGGTCATCGTCGTCCAGGGGAGCCAGCACGAAGTGCTGCGGTGCCCGACTGGTCGAGCCGTGTACCTGCGCTACGACGACCTCGTCATTGAGGGCGAGGGCGACGCGACGACGATCTACGCGCCAATCGTCGTCAATGACGTGCCGGCGGTTGGCTCGGGCGGCCGCACGCGGTAGCCGCGCCGGGCCGAGTGGAACCCCACCAGCCCGGATCACGAGAACCTACGCCGCTGCCCCATTCGTGCCCGTCAGCTCGCCGATCACCGCGCTCGCCTCGCGCCGCGTGAGCTGCTGCGGCTCGCTCTTGCCGGTGATCTCCACGAGCATCGCGGCCAGGTCGACGGGCCCGATCCCCCGCCGCCGCGCCGCCGCGTGGATCGCGGCGAGCTGACGGGACGTGAGCCGGTCGCCCACGCCCGGTGTGCCCACCGGTGCCGGAGCCGGTCGCGTGTGCGTGCCGCTCGTCTGCGCCGGAGCCCCGCCCCGGTGCAGTTCGAGCCCGACGCCGAGCAGAGACGCGGCCTTCTTAAGGCTGTCACTGGCCGCCGCCTTCGCCGTGTCCCCCAGCTCCACGACGAAGCCGCCGTTGTTCCGGGTGACCGTGGCGCCGCCGAACGCCATCTTCACGACGCCGTCGGCCACGAGCTTGCCGATGACGATCATGTCGTCGCCGACCAGCTCGTGCTTCACGATCTCGAAGCTCCACGCATCGCACGCCTCGATCAGGCGCTCGACGACGGCGAACGTCGGCACGTACGACAGCATCTTCCCGCCCTGGCCCTGACGCTGGCGCACGAGCTCGGGCGGGAACGGCCGGGTGAGGATCTCCTTCTTCATGGTCACGCCCTCCCGACGTGCCGCGTGAGCACGTCACCTGCGATGGACTCGATCTCGAGGCGCCGCGTAGGCGCCGCCGTTTTCGCCGACGCGGTCATCGCGTTGATCAGCGAGTACAGCTCGATGCGCTCCGGCAACGCCGGCGTGCCGCTCTCCTTGCGGATCTCGTGCTCGAGTTCCTTCTTCTCGATGACCGTCAGCTCGCGCAGCCCCTCGATCTGGCGCTGCACGTCCTCGACCATGAACGCGACGGCCCGCTGCCACTGATCCATCACCCCGCGGGCGCGGACCACCGCCCCCGGGATCGCTTCGGCGACGCCGTCGCGCAGGCGCTGGCTGTCGCCGACGTGACGGAACGAGAAGCCGCTCCCGCGCTCGGCCTTCTTCAGGCCGTTGCTGCACACGAGGCGCCAGATGACCGGCGAGACGTGCACGGCCGACCGCGCGAAGGACGACGAGGTGATGTCGATGCCGAGCGCGCTCACGTCGCCCGGCTTGATCGCCTTCTTCTCCGTCGGGAGGATCAAGCGCAGGTTGTCGACGAGGCCCGACGCGACGCCGCGCACGCGCACTTCGTTCAGCATCCCGTGCTTCACGAGCGCCTCGCGGATCGTCTCGACCAGCTCGGCGGGATCGAGGGGGGCGTACCGGCCCGACACGATGGCCGCGACCTGATCACCGCGCAGACGGAGTGTGGCCGCCGCGTTGTCCTCGCTCGTCGTGAGCAAGTAGTTGATCGTCGCGAGCTGCAGCGGCGCCGGCAGCTTGCGCACGAAGTCGCCCGGCGCGCCGAGCCGGGTCATGAGGTTGCCGTACGCGTTGTTGCGCAGCGGCTTCGGTTCGTGGTGCCCCGCGATCGGGGCGAGCGCCATCTGGCCCTGGTACGGCACGGCCGCCCAGGTCTTCACGTCGACGATCGGCAGGTCGCGGTGCTCGCCGTCGCGTTCGTGCGCGCGCACGATGCGCTCGGCGGCCTCGTCAAAGCCAAGCTCCACGTCGCTCCAGCGCGAGGGCATGTCGGACACGACGCGCAAGGGCGTCGGCAGGGAACGGCCGATCACGGCCGCCCCGTTGGCGGGCTGCATGTTCTTCTACTCCTTGGTGGAGCGGGCGCGCGTGGCGCAGCCCGAGATGAAGATCGGCGGCGACGGCATGACCGTCCTGCGCCAGAATGAAGGTCTGCTTGTTCGGAGACGACGCGCGGCTACGCGTCTCCGCCGCAGACGCCGGGCGTCACGTCGACAAAGGCGACGTCAGTCAGAGAACCGGATCCGTCATGCACCGCAGCGCACCAGATCGTCTGGGCCGGAGGCTTTCGGCGCACGTCCGCCGCGAGTTCGGACAGTTCGAAAACATGTTCGAGGACGTCCGCCACACCGAGCGGCGAAGCGATGTACACCCGGGCCTCACCGAAGTGGCGCCACGGGATCTCGGGGGTCTCCCCGGCCGTCTTCGCGTCGGCGACGAGCGCGGCGAGTTCCCGCCCAGCGATGGCCGCGGCATAAGCGTCTCGCAACTCCGACCGCGCATCGCGTAGCAGTCGATCGCTCTTCGAGCCGTGCTCCGCGGCGGTCTGGGTGCGAGTAGCCATGCACCGATTCTCCTCGAACAGAGCCGCGGCTGCTAGGTGTGGATCGACCAGCCCACCGAGGTGGCCAGCGCGACGGCGTAGGTCGGGGCCCCGCCGTTGCCGAAGCCGTCGAGCGTGCCGTGGAAGATCAGCCCGCCGGTGAAGAGGTGCCGCCACCCGTCTCCGGCCGGCTGCTCGATCACGAACGAGAACGAGTGCGGCGCGAAGTCCTTCATCAGCCGCACGCGCATCTTCCCGCCGCCGTAGTTCTCGAGGTACTCGAGGCGGGACTTGAGGGTGCCGTTGCACTCGGCCGCGCTCTCGTACAAGCCGATGCTCTTCGCGTACTCGACCACGCGGTCGAAGTACGTCTTGTCCTCGACGACGAGCACGGTCTACTCCGCGGCGTCGACGAGATCGGTGTGGTCGACGCCGGGGGACGGCTTCGGCTCGTACGTCCTGGTCTTGGCCGCGACCATCTTGAGGAAGCGGATGTCGTCGTTGTCACGGGCGAGGCGCTTGATCGTGCGCGCCACGGCGAACGGGTTCTGATCACGGGGGACACGGAGACCGGCGACGGGGTCGACGCCGATCGCGAGCAGCACGCGACGCTCGGCGAGATCCGACGCGCGGAGGATGCGACCGCGGATGCGCATGTACTTCTTCTCCTTCGAAATGAAGAAGGCGCCCGGAGCACCAGATCGGTGCCGCGGACGCCTTCGGGTTGAACTTCGTGATCAGCGACGCCAGCCGTCGTCTTCGTCGTCTTCTTGCAGACGCTGGCGATGCTCGTGGTCCCACAGCGACATCGCCCCGCCGCGCCGGCGATCATCGCGACGGCGGTCGTCGTACTGCGGCGCGGTCGCCTGCGCGTCGGCCGCGCGGGCGCCAGGCTCGCCGACGGCGAAGAGCACGATCACTCGGTTGCGCTCGAGGACGGCGACGCCGGTGTAGCGCGTGCCGTCGGCCGCCGTAATCACCATGCCCTCGGGCGGCCTCGCGGCCTCCTTGAGCCAGTCGACGGCCTCTTCGAGGCGCGGCCCGAGACGCCCCCGGCCGCGCTCCCAGAGCGCGAGCAGCGCGTCGACGAGCAGCTCTACTTCGACGGCCAGATGGCCTCCTGCACGACGGCCACGAGCAGGCCTGCGGCCGCAGCGGCGACGCCCTTCTTCGTGGCGTCGTTCTGGAATACGCGCGCGAAGTACGAGGGCTGGACGAGGTCGGGCGAGGCGAGCGAGACGTTGTTCTGCATCTTGATCTCCGAGACAAGCGCTCCGTCCGCCTCGATGGGCGACGTGATGTCGATGACGCCGCAGACGACGAGGAGCTCGGCGTCGCAGTCGAAGTTCATGGACCTACCGGCGGGTCGCGCGGACCATGGCCGCGGCCGCCGTGCAGGCGATGCCAGCGACCTCGAGGATCACGATTGGCATCGGGATCTCCACGGGAGGCAGAAGCGCCTCCTCGTGCTTCTTATCCCCCACGACTTGGTTTCCTTGCGCGCCAGCTTTGGGCGCGTCGGACGGTCACCGCTCGGGCTTCACGCTACACTTGCCGACGCGGTCATCTGGCGCGACCGGCTTGCCTGAACGAGGAGTGCGATCACATGGCTAGACCGAAGGCGACCCCGGCGAGGCGGAAGCGAGGAGCGGCCCTGGGCGCGGCGATGGCTGCCCAAGACGAAATCGAGCTGATTCCGCCGGGGAAGTGGATGTACGAGCCCAAGGTGGACCCGTCGCTCTGGGTCATTGCAGACGAGTCCGGCTATCGCCGGGCCGCTGCGACCGAAGCTGACGCGAGAAAGATCGCCGACGAACTGCGCGCCGAGCTGCGACGGAAGAACGCCCGGTAGCTCAAATATCACCGAGCCCGCTGCTTCACGCCGCCCAATCCCTGCACAGCACCTCGGCCTGCTCCAGCACGGTCTGCGTCGCCTTCTCCTGCTTGTCGGGCGGGTACCCGTGCCGCCGGAGCACGCGTCGCACAAGCGTCCGCAGCTTCGCCCGCGCGCTCTCCTTCACCGTCCAGTCGATCGTGACGTTCTTCTTCACCGTCTCGACGAGCTCCCGCGCGATCACCCGTAGTTCCTCGTCGCCGAGGATCTTCACCGCGGAGTCGTTCGTCTCGAGCGCGTCGTAGAAGGCGATCTCGTCGTCGGAGAGCCCGAGCTTCTCGCCTCGCTCCTGTCGCGCGCGCATGTCGGTGGCGAGGTCGATCAGCTCCTGGATCACCTGCGCGGTCTCGATGCTGCGGTTCTGGTAGGCGCGGATCGTCTTCTCGAGCATCTCGGCGAACGAGCGCCCCTCCACGACGTTGCGCTTCGAGCGCGTCTTGATCTCGTCGTTGATCAGCTTCTTCAGCAGCTCGAGCGCGAGGTTCTTCTGCTTCATGCCCCGCACCTCGGCGAGGAACTCGTCCGACAAGATCGAGATGTCGGGCGACTTCAGGCCGGCCGCGGCGAAGATGTCGACGATCTCCGTCGACGACACCGCGCGCGACACGAGCTGACGCACGGCGTGGTCGAGATCTTCACCATCACGGCCGGTGCCGGCGGTGTTCTTCGCGATGGCGGCGCGCACGGCCTGGAAGAAGCCGACGTCGTCGCGGATGGCGATCGCATCTTCGTGGGGGACGGCGAGCGCGAACGCCTTCGAGAGATCGGTGACGGCCTTGAGCAGCCGGTCGCGGCCGTCCTCCTGCGCGAGCACGTGCTGCATCGCGTTCGGCAGCACGGCTATCTTCTCGGCGGCGGTGCCGGTGAAGAACTTGGCGTAGTCGAAGGCGTGGAACATCGCGGCCACGATCTCGAACTTCTCCTGCATCACCGCGACGGCTTCTTCTTGCGGCACGCCGGCCTCGCGTCGGTCCCCCTCGGTGTAGTCGGAGAGCGCGCGCCGGAGCTGATCGGCGATGCCGAGGTAGTCGACGACGAGGCCGCCGGGCTTGTCGCGGAAGACGCGATTCACGCGCGCGATCGCCTGCATCAGGCCGTGCCCGCGCATCGGCTTGTCGACGTACATCGTGTGCATGCACGGCGCGTCGAAGCCCGTGAGCCACATGTCGCGCACGATCACGAGCTTGAACGCGTCGTCGACGTTCTTGAATCGTTTGGCGAGGGCCTCGCGCCTGGCCTTGTTCCGGATGTGCGGCTGCAGCTCGGGCTTGTCGGCGGCCGAGCCGGTCATCACGACCTTCAGCAGGCCCGCCTTCGGGTTTCTGTCGTCGGCGTCGTACCAGGCGGGCCGCAGCTTCACGATTGCGTCGTGCAGCTCGACGCAGATGCGGCGGCTCATGCACACGATCATCGCCTTGCCGTCCATCGCCTCGAGCCGGCGCTCGAAATGCTGGACGATGTCCGCGGCGATCAAGTCGATGCGCCGCTCGTTGCCGACCATCGCCTCGAGCCGCGCCCACTTCGACTTGAGCCGCTCCTTCTTGTCGGTCTCCTCCCCTTCGGTGACCTCCTCGAAATCCTCGTCGAGCTTCGGCTTCTCGGCCTCGTCGAGCTCGAGGCGCGCCATGCGCCCCTCGTAGTAGATGCGGACCGTCGCCCCGTCCTCGACGGCGCGCTGGATGTCGTAGACGTCGATGTAGTCGCCGAACACCGCCTGCGTGCTCTTGTCGGCGGCCTCGATCGGCGTGCCGGTAAAGCCGAGGAACGACGCGTTCGGCAGCGCGTCGCGCATGTGGCGCGCGAAGCCGTCGATGAAGTCGTACTGGCTGCGGTGCGCCTCATCGGCGATCACGACGATGTTCTTGCGGTCGGAGAGCAGGCCGTACTTCTCGCCCTTCTCGGCCGGCGCGAACTTCTGGATCGTCGTGAACACGACGCCGCCCGAGGCGACCTTCAGCAGCTCGCGGAGCTGGTCGCGGTTCTCGGCCTGCACCGGCGTCTGCCCGAGCAGATCCTTGCAGAGCGCGAAGGTGCCGAAGAGCTGGTCGTCGAGATCGTTGCGGTCGGTGAGCACGACGAGCGTCGGGTTCTGCATCGCCGGCGTGCGCGCGACGCGGCCGGCGTAGAAGACCATCGAGAGGCTCTTGCCGCTCCCCTGCGTGTGCCACACCACGCCGACACGCCGGTCCCCCTTCGGCGACGCCGCGCGCACGGTCGCGTCGACGGCCTTTCGCACCGCGTGGAACTGGTGATAGCCGGCGAGCTTCTTGAGGATCTTCGGGCCGTCGACCTCGAAGACGATGAAGCTGCGCAGCAGGTCGAGGAAGCGCTCCTTCTCGAAGATCCCCTTGAGCAGCACCTCGAGCTCGGGTGTCCCCTTCGG